>CAYJOH010000113.1:0-7296 GCA_964371685.1 uncultured Anaerolineaceae bacterium | reverse complement strand
GCGCATCCGCGGTGGGGTAGGTCACGACCTCGGCGCCCAGCCGCTCCTGCAGCCCGCCGACGAGTTGCGGACCGATGGACGCCGGGCCCTCCGGGGTCGTCACGCCGGTGTCGAGCACGACGGCGCCGAGGCGGAGCCGGTCGATGCTGGCGGCCGGATCGACGGCCAGGGTGAGGTTGAACAGCAGGAACAGCGTCGGCAGGCCGACGAGGACGGCCAACGCGGCCCTCGCCTCGTGACGGCTGATCAAGGCACGGATCGGGTGCATCTCAAGGCTCCATCGATGGTATCGAAACGCTACGGTATCGTTACGTTACCATGGCCGGAGGGCCTGTCAAGGCCCCAACTCCGTCGACCGTCGTCATCGTCGTCCGCGGTGCGCGAGGGCACCCGCAATCGGTCCGCCAGGACAATCTGCGGGTTCCCATCGGCGGATCGACGGCGCACAATCCGGCGGCGGAGGTACGGCCATGCGTCCAGTCGGCGGTATCCGGACGAGCACGGGGCTGGTCATCCTCGTGCTCGCGGCAAGCCTCGTGACCCCGGCTGTCGCCCTGGCGGAGACGGCGCCGCCGCTCCCGAAGGGCGGCACGGACGCCCTGGCGCGGGGCTCCTGGATCGTCAGGCTCGAGGCCGGCGCGGATCCCCGGGCCGACGCGCCCGGGCTGGCCCGCCGGGCGGGCGGGGAGCTGGGCGTCGTCTACAGCCACGCCCTCAGCGGCTTCCAGTTCAAGGGGTCGGCCGAGGCGGCCGCCGCCCTGCGTCGCAACCCGCAGGTCCGATCGGTGACCCAGGACCGCGCGGTCCACCTCGCGGAGACGGATCCCTACGGCATCGAGCGGATCGACGCGTTCATCGTGGGCGGCGGGGACGCGTACGAGGCCGGCTACCGGGGCGCCGGCGCGCGGATCGCGGTCATCGACACGGGCATCGACCTCGACCACCCGGACCTCGCGGCGAGCATCGACGCCGACGCGGGCCGGAACTGCGTGAACGAGGCCCTGCCACCCAACGACGGGCACGGCCACGGGACGCACGTGTCTGGCACCGCGGCCGCGCCGCTCAACGGCGAGGGCGTGGTGGGCGTGGCGCCCGAGGCCACGCTGGTGCCGATCAAGACCTTCGACGACGCCGGCAACTCCTCCGAGGCGCTGGTCCTGTGCGGCCTCGACCACGTGGTCGCCCTCAACACCGACGCCGACCCGGCCAACGACGTCGACGTGGCCAACATGAGCTGGGGCGACCCGCGGGCCTGGGGCTCGTGCGCCGACGACGCGCTCCACGGGGCGATCTGCGCGGCCGATGCCGCCGGCGTCGTGCTCGTGGCCGGCTCCGGCAACAACGCCGCCGACGCCGGGACGTTCGTGCCCGCCGCCTTCCCCGAGGTGATCAGCGTGTCGGCGCTGTCGGACTTCGACGGCAAGCCCGGTGGCCTCGGCGGCTGCCAGTTCGTGGCCAGCCTGTTCTGGTTCGAGTGCGACGACTCGCTCGCCTTCTTCAGCAACTTCGGGCCGTCCGTGGACGTGATCGCCCCCGGCGTGAACGTGTACTCGAGCTGGGCGGGCGGGACCTACCAGGTGCAGCACGGCACGAGCATGGCCACGCCGCACGTGGCCGGCGTCGTGGCCCTCATGCGGTCGGTGGACCCGGCCCTCACGCCCGCGGCGGCACGCGACGCGCTGCTCGCCAGCGGCGAGTGCCCCGACGGCACGTGGGCCGACGCGGACGCCAGCCCCGGCTGCTCGGGCCAGGGGACCTGGGCGGACGACCCCGACGGCATCGCCGAGGTCCTGCCCAACGCGCTGCGCGCGGCCCAGCTCGTCGCCGGCGGCGAGCCGCCTCCGCCCCCGCCCGATCCCACGGCACCGGGCGCTCCCACGCTCACGAGCGCGACCGGCGGAGTGGACCGGATCACCCTGGGCTGGAACGCCCCGCCAAGCGACGGCGGCAGCCCCATCACCGGCTACCAGGTCTGGCGGGGTACGGCCTCGGGGTCGGAATCGCTGCTGGCCACGGTCGGCGTGCAGCAGTCGTATGTCGACCTCGCGGTCGCCGCCGGCACGACCTACTGGTACCAGGTGGCGGCGGTCAACGACATCGGGGCGGGCCCGCGCTCCAACGAGCGGAGCGCGTCGCTGATCCGCACCGCGTCGGCGCCCACGCTGCTGGGTGCCCCGGCCGACGGCATGGCGATCCTGAGCTGGACCGTGCCCGAGGACGACGGTGGCAGCGCGATCAGCGGCTACAACGTCTACCGCAGGGTAGGGTCGGCCACGGAGGACCTGCTCGGGACGACCGGCGCCGCGGAGACCACCTGGATCGACGCAGGCCTGGCCAACGGCACCGGGTACACGTATCGCGTGACCGCCCGCAACGGGGCCGGCGAGGGTGCCTCGTCGAACGCCGTGACGGTCGTACCCACCGGCTCCGCGACGGCGCCGTCCGCGCCACTCGACCTGCGGGTGGTGAAGGGCAGGGGCTCGTCCGCGGTCAACCTCGCCTGGTCGGCCCCGTCGAGCGATGGCGGCAGCCCGATCGCGACCTACGTCGTCTACCGCCGCGGGCCAGGCGAGACCGCCTTCTCGCCCGTCGCCACGACGGCCTTCGGCACCACGACGTACAGCGACGGGACGGTGGCGCGGCGAACCACCTACGCCTACTACGTGACGGCGCTCAACGCGTACGGGCAGAGCCCGCCCTCGAACGAGGTCTCGGTCCGGACGAAGTAGCTGCGCGCCGCGACGTCAGTGCCGGGTGGCGCCCAGGTCCGCGGCGATCGCGTCGGCCCAGGCGTCGATCGCGGGCCAGTCGCGGAAGTCACCGGCCGGGAGCTCGGCCCGGACTGACGCCGGCATGTGCGTCATGAACCGCTCCGCGAGGCCGACCGGCGGGGCGTCCGGGTCGTAGGCGCCGAAGAACACCCGGTCGCCGCGCGGGTGCAGGGTCGCCCGGAGCTCGGGGAACTCGCGTGGCTCGCTCGCGACGAGCACGTCGCGGCCCTCCTTGTCCACCGTGTCCGTTCCGATCGGCCCGCTGCTGAACAGCCAGACCGGCCGCTCCGCCAGCGCCCGACGGTGACGTCCCACGAACCGGGTCGCGGCCTTGAGCCAGTGGAACATGTAGGCCGCGCCGCCGATGACGAACGCGTCGTAGCGGGAGACGTCGCGGACCTCGGTCACGCTGCGGGCCTCCGCCTCGAGGCCGTCGCTGCGCAGCCGCTCCGCGATCCGTTCGGCGATCCCCCGGGTGGCCCCATGGCGGCTGGCATAGGCGACGAGGATGGTCATGGCGGGCTCCGATGAGCGGGACGCCGGTCGGCAGGATGACGCTGCCGCGCGACGGGCGCCAGTGCCGAACGTCCGGCGCGCTCTGACCCCAGCCCTCATCGACGGTGTCTTGACATATACAGACAGGTCTGTATACTGTCGGCATGAACGCAGCAAACCGGCGGGACGACCTGCTCACCACGGCGACCGAGCTGTTCTACCGCGAGGGGATCCGCCCCGTGGGCGTGGACACCATCGTCCAGCGCTCCGGCGTCTCCAAGATGACCCTGTACAAGCACTTCCGCTCGAAGGACGATCTCGCGGTCGCCTATCTGCGCCGCCGCGACGACGGGGTGCGCCGGGCGATCGAGGCCCGGGTCGCCGAGCTGGCGCCGGACCCCCGTGACCGGCCGCTGGCGGCGTTCGACGCGTTCGCGGAGCAGGTCGAGCGCGACGACTATCGCGGCTGCCACCTGATCAACGCCCTCGTCGAGTTCCCCGACGGGGAGAATCCCGCCCGCCGATTCGCCCTGGAGCAGAACGCCCGGTGGCAGGCCTACCTCGTCCGCCTGGTCCGGGAGGCAGGCATTCCCGATGCCGAGACGCTCGGCGACCAGCTGTTCCTGCTGCTCGAGGGCGCCTTCGTCACCGCGGCGATGGAGCGCAGCTCGGAGCCGATGGGGCGCAGCCGGCGTGCGGCCGAGGCGCTGCTGACGCTGGGGGGTGGACCCGCCGTCCGGTCGGGCTGAACGGACGGCCGGACGGGCTCCTGGTCGGCGCGCGGCGTCCGGCGACGAGCCCCTCGCGCCCACGACGCCCTCCCCGATCGCCCAGGCCACGACGGCCGCCGACCGGCGCAACGCACCACCACCAGGAGCCGTGTCATGACGAGCACCCAGGACTACGACGCCCTCATCATCGGCGCCAGCCGCGCCGCCATCCACCTCGGGCCGGCGCTGGCCCAGGCCGGCTGGCGCACGGCCATCATCGAGCGCGATCACCTCGGTGGCGTATGCGTCAACGTCGGCTGCACGCCGACCAAGACCATGGTCGCCAGTGCGCGGGTCGCCTACCAGGCCCACCGGGCGGCCGAGTACGGCGTCCACACGGGCACGGTCTCCGTCGACCTGGCGGAGGTCCGCCGGCGCAAGGACCATCTCGTCGGGCGGCTCCGGCGCCTGCCCGAGGCCATGCTGGCGCAGGTGAAGGGGCTCGACCTCGTGCACGGGGAGGCGCGCTTCGTCGCACCCAGGACGCTCGAGGTGCACCTCAACGAGGGCGGCATCACACGCCTCTCCGCCCGGGTGATCGTCATCGACACCGGCGCGAGCCCCGCCATGCCACCAATCCCGGGACTCACGACCGTGCCCACGCTCGATTCGACGTCGATCATGGAGCTCGACACCCCGCCCCAGCACCTCGTCGTGCTCGGCGGCGGCTACATCGGGCTCGAGTTCGGGCAGATGTTCCGGCGCTTCGGCAGCCGGGTCACGATCGTCCAGCGCGGCTCCCAGCTCCTGAGCCGGGAGGATCCCGACGTGGCCCACGAGGTCGCTCGCATCCTGCGCGGCGAGGGCATCGAGGTGCTCCTGTCGGCCGAGACGGTCAGCGTCGGGCCGTTCGAGCGTGGCATCGAGCTCCGGGTCAGGACATCCGAGGGCGAGGGGATCGTCCGGGGCAGCCACCTGCTCGTCGCCGGTGGTCGGGCGCCCAGCACGTCGGGGCTCGGTCTCGAGACGGCCGGGGTCACGGTCGACGATCGTGGGTTCGTGGCGGTCAACGACCGCCTCGAGACGAGCGTCCCCGGCGTCTACGCGATGGGGGACGTGCGACGCGGCCCGGCCTTCACCCACGCGGCGTTCGACGACTTCCGCATCCTCCGCGCCAACCTGCTCCACGCGGCCGGAGCCTCCACGGCGGGACGCGTCGTTCCGTACACCGTGTTCATCGACCCCCAGCTCGGTCGAGTCGGCTTGACCGAGACCCAGGCCCGGGCCCAGGGTCGGAGCATCCGCGTCGCGAAGCTGCCCATGGACTACCCCGGCCCGACGCGGGCCCGAGAGCTCGGCGAGACGCGCGGCCTGCTCAAGGTCGTCGTCGACGCCGACAGCAGCGAGATCCTGGGCGCGGCGATCCTCGGGGTCGAGGGCGGCGAGGTCGCCGCGGTCGTGCAGGTCGCGATGCTCGGCGGGCTGCCGTACACGGCGCTCCGCGACGCGATCTTCAGCCACCCGACGTTCACCGAATCACTCAACGACCTGTTCATGGCGATGGACATGCCGATGGCCATGGACATGCCGGGACAATCCGGCCGGGACGAGGATGCCGCGGCGGCCCTCCGGCCCGCGAGCTAGCCTCGATCCGGGACGCAGGCACCGGACGGGAGCCGGGCGGCGGGTCACGTGAGCGCCTCGTGTTGACACCTGCATCGCCGACCGGTTGTACTTGCCCGATGGAGCCTGTTCGGTTCGTCGGTCGGATCCGGTTCTGGAACCCCGAGCGGGCGAGCGGCCTCGCCGTGGCGGACATCCCGGCTGCCCATGTCCAGGCGCTCGGCGGGCTCAGGCAGCAGCACGTCCGGGGCAGGTTCGGCGGGTTCGCGTTCGCATCGAACGTGATGCCCGCCGGCGGCGGCACGCTTGCGCTGAGCGTGAGCAAGGCGATGATGACCGAGGCCGGGGTGGGCGTGGGCGACGAGGCCGAGGTCGAGATCGCCGCGATCGGCCGGGACTGACCGGGCGCGCGGCGTCGCGAGTCCCCGGCCGGCCCGGCGTGCCGGGCTCGCCTGCGCCGGCTTCGGGGCAGGACCTTCGGCGGACGATCCGGCGACCCACGGGTGGGTTGAGGCGGGTCTGGCAGGCCGATAGGGTGTGCCGACGGCATCCCGGCCGCCCCGTCTTGGTATGGCAGTGCGAGCACATCGATCCGAACCACGCCCGTCGGGGGAGGTCACGGGGCGCGTACGCCAGCCGGCCCGTCCCCCCGGCCTCCCGCGCGGGCAGCGCCCCGAGGCCGACCGTCGGCCGCACGGGCCCCGCGCCATCACGATCGGCGACATCCCGGACGCCGTGTTCGCGACCGACCTCGAGAACCGGATCACGCACTGGGCCGACTCGGCCGCGGTGCTGTTCGGCTACTCGGCCACGGAGGCGCTGGGGCAGCCGTTCGGCACCCTCCTGCCGTTCCGGATGCGCGACACCGCCGACGAAGGGCAGCTGCTGGCGACGATCCGGGCCGGGCAGACGTGGCGCGGCGAGGGGACCGTCCGCCTGCGCGACGGCTCGGATCGCTGGATCGAGTCCACGGTCAAGCCGTGGGTCGTGGACGGCGAGCTCGTTGGCAGCGTGTCGGTCAGCCGGGACGTGACCGACACGGTCGAGGCCGAGCTCCGCCTCCGCGGAGAGCGGCGCTTCGTCGATGGCGTGCTCGACGTCGCCGGATCGCTCGTCCTCGTGCTCGACCCGGCCGGGACCGTCGTCCGCTTCAACGCGGCCTGCGAGCAGCTGTCGGGCTATCGCGCCCGCGAGGTCATCGGCCACCCGATCTGGGACCTGCTCATCCCGCCCGAGGAGCTGGACGGCGTGCGGGCGGCGTTCACCGACCTGCGGGCGGGACAGTTCCCGAGCACCTTCGAGAACCACTGGGTGCGGCGCGATGGTGGGAGGCGGCTCATCGCCTGGTCCAGCACCTGTCTCATCGACGACACCGGGGCGGTCACCCACGTCATCGGGACCGGCACCGACATCACGGAGCAGCGGCGAACCGAGGACGCGCTGCGCGGGATCGCCGACGTCGGCCAGGTGCTCGCGAGCCACGGGCCGAGCGACGATTCGCTCGACGCCATCGTCGGGATCCTGGCCGATCGCATGGGCTACCACCACCTGTCGCTGCTGCTCGTCGACGGCGACCGCCTGCGGGTCGGGGCGTCGCGCGGCCTGACCGGGCTGCCCGCGTGGCTGCCGCTCGGCCGGGGCATCGTGGGGCGCGTGGCCCGCACCGGCGAGCCGGCCTGGGTCCTCGACGTCCGGGA
>CAYJOH010000112.1:0-7330 GCA_964371685.1 uncultured Anaerolineaceae bacterium | reverse complement strand
TACGTGGCGTGCTCGGCGGCGGCGGCGTCGGGCGCGGCGTCCACCACGAGCCCCAGCGCGCTGCCGCGGGCGGCGGCGGCGAGCGACCGCGCGAGCGTGGCGACCTCGGCGGACAGCCGGGTCAGCGTGCCGTCGGCGACCTCCCCGACGGCGAGGATCACGGGCGGCATCAGATCAGCCTCCGGTCGGCGAGGAAGTCGGCGAGCTCGCGCGCGGCATCGGCCGGCGGCGCCTTGACGACCCGCCCGGCGGCCCGCGCCGGCGGCTTCTCCGCCCCCACCACCCGGGTCGCCCACGTGCCGCCGCCTGGCGCGAGGCCGTCGCCCAGGTCCGCCAGCGAGCGAGTGGCGATCTCGCGCGACCGAGCGGCCATGATCCCCTTCAGCGACGGGTACCGCGGCGCGCCCAGCGCCTGGGTGCAGGACACGACGGCCGGCATCGGGGCCTCGATCACGTCGTAGCCCTTGGCGCTGATCCGCCGCACGCGCACGCGCCCCGTGGCCGCATCCGGCTCGATCGAGGCGGCGTTGGACAGCAGCGGCAGCCCCAGCCGCGCGGCGACGCCCGCGGCCACCGCCCCGCCCTGCCCGTCCGAGGTATCGAGGCCCGCCAGCAGCAGGTCGAACGATTCCGCGGCCGCGGCGGCGGCGAGGACCCGGATCGTGGTCGGCAGGTCGGCGCCCTCGAGCGCCGGGTCCGTGACCAGGACGCCCCTGAGCGCCCCCATCGCGAGCGCCTTGCGCATCGTCTCCACCGCGTTGGCGGGGGCCATCGACAGGATCGCCACCTCGCCGCCCTGCGCCTCGACCAGCTGGAGCGCCGCCTCGAGCGCGTACTCGTCGTTGCCGTTGACGACGGTCGGCGAGGCGGCGCGGTCGAGCCGGAAGTCCGGCCCCAGGCGCTCGGCGCCGGCCGCCGGGTCCGGCACCGGCTTGGTCAGGACGAGGATTCGCACGCGGTCACTGCTCCTGGCTCGGTTGGGCGCCGGCCGGTCACGAGTCCTTGGCGAGCAAGGCCCGGGCGACGATCAGGCGCTGGATCTGCTGGGTCCCCTCGTAGAGCTGGGTGATCTTGGCGTCGCGCATCATCCGCTCGACGGGGTATTCGTCGATGTAACCGTATCCGCCGAGGACCTGCACGGCGTCCGTGGTCACGCGCATCGCGGCGTCCCCCGCCACGAGCTTGGCGATGGCCGCCCAGCGCGCGGCATCGGGCGCGCCCGCCTCGATCTCCACGCAGGCGGTGTACAGCAGCTGCCGCGCGGCCTCGGTGGCGGCGTCCATGTCAGCCAGCATCGCCTGGACCATCTGCAGCTCGCCGATCGGCCGGCCGAACTGGCGGCGCTCGGTGGCATAGCGGGCGGCCACCTCGAGCGCCCCCTGCGCGATCCCCACCGCCTGGGCCGCGATCCCGGGCCGGGAGCGCTCGAACGTCCGCATCGCGATCGCGAAGCCCTGTCCCTCCTCGCCCAGCCGGTTGCCGACCGGGACGCGGACGCCGTCGAACGCGAGCTCCGCCGTGGGCGAGCCCCGGATGCCCATCTTGTGCTCGAGACGCGTGACCTTGAAGCCCGGGCGGTCCGTCTCCACGAGCAGCGCCGACAACCGGCGGCTGGGCTTCTCGGCATCCGGGTTGGTGACGGCGAACACGACGACGACGTCGGCCACGCTGCCGTGGCTGATGAACCGCTTCGACCCGTCGACCACGTAGTCGTCCCCGTCGCGGACGGCCCGGGTCCGGATGCCGGAGGGGTCCGAGCCGGCGTCCGCCTCGGTCAGGCCGAAGGCGATCAGCTTGTCGCCCGAGGCGAGCCCCGGCAGCCAGCGGTCCTGCTGCTCGGGCGTGCCGGCCACCTGGATCGGGATCGCACCCAGGGACTGGACCGCGAGGATCAGCCCCGACGTCGCGCAGTGGCGGCTGATCTGCTCGATCGCGAGGCACAGCGTCAGCAGGTCGCCGCCCAGGCCGCCGTGCTGCTCGGCGAACGGGATCGCCAGGATGTCGTGGTCGGCCAGCAGCCGGCGCACGTCCTCGGGCCATTCGGCCGCCTTGTCGATCTCCGCCGCCCGGGGCGCGATCTGCTCGTCGGCCAGGACGCGCACGGCGTCACGCAGGAGGATCTGCTCCTCGCTGAGGCGGACGGATCCGTGGACCGGGTTGCTCGGCGTCACCGGGGCCATCCTAGCAGCGTCCCGTCCGGGCCAGATCGTCAGGGATGACATCGACCGTGCGTGGCGATACGCTGGCGATGCGTCGTCGCGGGACCGGAGTCGGCCACCGGGGGTCCGACCCGACCGCATCGAAGGGATGCGCCATGGACCAGACGTACATCCTCCTGCTCGGCCTCGCCGCGCTCGTGGCCGTCGTCGCCGTCGTCGTGATCCGGATGCGGATGCAGCAGGACCAGGACGAGGCCACGCCCGCCGAGTCGCCGTTCGCCACCTCCACGGAGGGCGAGAAGCGGTGCCCCAAGTGCGGGATGGGCAACCTGTGGACCGACCGCCAGTGCATCTCCTGCGGGGCGGCGCTCAAGGGCTGACGGCCGCTGGTCGTCCATCCCCGCGCCGGGAGCCGTCCATCGCCGCGCGCGGCGCCGGGTCGTGACTCCCGAGCCCGGACTCACCGGGTGAGTCAACGGAGCGCCCCGCCTGGGGCGAACCCCTCTGGAACCGCCGTTCGACACAAGGTGCCTGGCCTCTGGGCGGCGGGCTCATTCGCAGGCTGAGTCACGCCACCGCCGACGGTCGATGGCAGCGCCGGTACCGCCGATCCCGCCAATCCCGACCGTCTCGGCGGGCGGCGCTGGGTCGTGACGGCATCGGGTTCGTCGCCGGGTTCATCGGGTTCGTCGCCGGGTTCGTCGGGTTCGTTGCCGGGTTCGTCACCGGCCCCGCGCCAGCTTCCTGACAGAAGCCCGCCTGACGGGCACTCGCCAGCTGGTCACCGGCGCTTCCTGACCAACGCCCTCTGCACCGGACGATAGCGGGCTCCTGGACGGCCGATCCCGCTGGATCAGCGGCCGGCGGCAGGAATCCCCCGACGAGTTGCCCACGACACGAGGACATGTCAGGGAGGTGCCGCAAATCACGGGACAGCGGTTCGGTGCGCACGCCCGGTCCGAACGCGCCGCAGGATGCCGCGCCGCCGCTCAGACCACCGGCAGCCGGCGTCCCTCGGGCACCTCGCGGCCGCCGAACGGCACGATCGCGGCCGCCAGCAGCTCGCTGATGTCCTGCGCGGTCACCGGGTCGGCCGCGTCCGCGCCCCGGCCGGCGTCGGTGAGGCCGTCGCGCAGCATGACCATGCAGAACGGGCACGCGGTGGCGACCGTGTCGGCGCCGGTGGCGAGGGCCTGGCGCGTGCGCTCGGCGTTGATCCGGGTGCCGCGCGTCTCCTCCATCCACATCCGGCCGCCGCCGGCGCCGCAGCAGAAGGTCTGGCGGCCGTTGGCGTCCATCTCGCGCAGCTCCACGCCCGGGATCGCGCCCAGCACGTCGCGCGGAGCGGCGATCACCCCGTTGTACCGGGCGAGATAACAGGAGTCGTGGTAGGTCACGCTCCGTCCCGGCAGCCCGTCGGCGCCGACCTGCAGCCGCCCGTCCGCGACGAGCGCGGCGAGGTACTCCGAGTGGTGCCGCACCCTGAACGTGCCGCCCAGCTGGCCATACTCGTTGCCGATCGTGTTGAAGCAGTGGGGGCAGGCCGTGACGATCGTCCGCTCCCCCATCCGGTAGCGATTGAGCGTGTCCACGTTCTGCGCCGCGAGGATCTGGAACACGTAGTCGTTGCCCATCCGCCGGGCCGGGTCGCCGGTGCAGCTCTCCTCCTGGCCCAGCACCGCGAACGGGACGCCCGCGGCGTCGAGGCAGGTCGCCACCGCCCGCGCGACCCGCCGGTTGCGGTCGTCGAAGGCGGCGGCACAGCCGACCCAGTACAGGACCTCGAGCCCGTCCAGCTCGCCCGCCGCTTGGACGGCGGCGACGGTCCGGACCTCGAACGGGAGCCCCTTCGCCCAGTCCAGGCGCGCGGACGGCGGCTGGCCCCACGGGTTGGCGACGCTCTCCATGCCCCGGAACGCGCCCGCGAGCTCGGCCGGGAAGCGGCTGTCCTCCAGCACGAGGTTGCGGCGGATGCCCACGATCTTGTCCACGTGCTCGATGGTCACCGGGCACGCCTCGACGCAGGCGCCGCAGGTCAGGCAGTCCCACACGGCGTCGTAGCTGATCGCCGCGTCCACCAGGGGCCGTGCCAGCGCCTCCGGCTTGAGCGAGTCGTCGAGGCCGAACGCGGCACGCACCGACGGCGAGTTGGGGATCAACGGCAGGCCCGCCTCGGCCGCGATGGCCTCGTGACGGATGCCCATGATCAGCTCCTTGGGGTTCAGCGGCTTGCCGGTGAAGTGCGCGGGACAGGCCTCCTGGCAGCGCCCGCACTCGGTGCAGGTGAATCCGTCGAGCAGGTCCTTCCACGAGAGGTCGGCGACCGTGCGCAGGCCGAACACCGCGTCCTCGGCCTCGAGGTCCATCGCCGGCAGCTCGCCCCGCGGCCGGAGCTTGCGCAGCAGGATGTTCGGGATCGCGGTCGCGATGTGGAGGTGCTTGGAGAACGGCAGGTAGGCGAAGAACGCCGCCACCAGCAGCATGTGCGCCCACCACAGGATGGCGAAGGCGGCCCCGAGCAGCCCAGCGTCGAGGCCCCGCAGCGCGCCGCCCAGCACGTTGGCGACGAACGCCCCGGGCTCGTCGCCGTAGGCCGCGACCTGGAACACCTGGGCGCCGAGCTCCGCGGCCACCACCCCGCCGATCAGGGCGAGGATCAGCAGCGCGTCCCGGTTGAAGGTCAGGCGCGCCGGCCTCGTGACCAGGCGGCGCCAGAAGGCGTACCCGACCGAGGCCAGCACGACCAGCGCCACGACGTTCTGCATCGCGTTGACGGCCGCCCACAGCGCGCCGTCGACCGGGATCGACACGAGGGCCTGGACGAGGCCGCCGGTCGCGATGTTGGCGGTGCCCACGGTGAGCAGGACGAAGCCCCAGAAGATGCCGGCGTGGAGCAGGCCCGCGCGCGGGTCGCGGAACATCCGCGTCTGGACGAGGCCGTAGCGGACGGCGCCCCACAACCGCGCGCCGATGCGCTCGGTGGGTGCCGCCGGGCGCGCGGCCGCGAACACCCGCAGGTGGCGGGCCATCGCGAGCGCGAAGAACGCCGCGGCGCCCCAGAACAGCGGCAGCACCAGCGGGTAGGCCGGGACATCGGCGAAGGGCTCGAACACCGGTCAGGCCTCCTCGGGTGTCCCGGGCGGGAGATCGCCGCGGCCGGCGGCACGGGCAGCGGCGTGGTCGAACGAGCCGGCGAGGGTCTCGAGCGCGTGGTCCAGGAGCGGGATCACCGTCTCGAGGCTCTCGGTCGCCCCCTTGGGCGAGCCCGGCACGTTGACGATCAGCGTCCGGCCGCGGACGCCCACCAGCCCGCGC
Source organism: uncultured Anaerolineaceae bacterium (assembly GCA_964371685.1). Classification (GTDB taxonomy): domain Bacteria; phylum Chloroflexota; class Limnocylindria; order Limnocylindrales; family CSP1-4; genus CAIXZV01. The sequence goes on along the minus strand of CAYJOH010000112.1, from coordinate 1,856 downwards.
GACAGGACGGCGAACGGCGTGGAACGGCGGCCGTCGGCACGGATCGCCTCCGCGATCCCGGGCACCTCGTAGTCGAGGACCGCCGCCGTCGCCTGGGGCGTGACGTCGCGGTGCGTTAGGCCGGTGCCGCCGGTCGTCACGATCAGGGGGTGGGCCGCGGCCCCGGCGACCAGCGCCTCCTCGATCGCCCACCGGTCGTCGGGGACCACCTGCCGCTCCACGAGGAACCCGAGGCCGGCCAGGCGCGCCTCGATCAGGTCGCCCGAGGCGTCGGGGCGCGTGCCCGCGGCGCTCCGGTCGCTCGCGGTGAGGACGAGCGCGGTCCGGGTCGCGGGGGCCTGGGCCTCGCCGCTCAACCGGCGCCCTTGCGCTTGCCGACCCGGCCGGCCATCCGCTCGCCCGGCTTGCGCCGAGGCCGGGGAACATCGTCGCCGGCCGGGCGATGCCACTCGCCGCTCTTGCCGCCGGTCTTGGACACCAGGCCGAGGCTCCGAATCTCGACCCCCCGCTCCACGCCCTTGACCATGTCGTACACCGTGAGCGCCGCGACCGAGGCGGCGGTCATCGCCTCCATCTCGACGCCCGTGGGACCCGTGGTGGCGGCCTCGGCGCGGATCCGCAGCACGCCCGCGGCGCGGTCCGGGGTGATCTGGACGAAGAGGTCGGTCAGCGACAGCGGGTGGCACAGGGGGATGAGCTCCGCGGTGCGCTTGCCGCCCATCACCCCGGCGAGCTCGGCCACGGTCAGGACGTCGCCCTTCTCGCCGCCGCCGTCGATGACCAGGCTGAGCGTCTCGGCGGACACCGCGACCTCGGCCTCGGCGACGGCCCGGCGCGCGGTGGGCGGCTTGGCGGACACGTCCACCATCCGCGGCCGACCCCGGCGATCGACGTGGGTGAGGCGGCGGCGTTCGGCACGCGGGGCGTCGCTGCGGTCCATGGCTCCTCCTGCTCGCCCCGATGCTAGCGGGTGGCGCGTCCCGCGTGGACCCCCGGGCCCCGGCCGGCGGGCGGCGCTATCCCCGATCGAGCCAGCACAGCTCCACCTCGCTGCCGGCCTCGGCCCGTTCCAGCGGCTCCGGGATCACGGCCAGCGCGTCGGCGGCGGCGAGTGCGGACAGCACGTGGCTCCCCTGCCCCCCGGCGAGCCGCACGCGGACCCGCCCGGCGGCGTCGCGGAGGGGCGACCCGTCCGCGTCGCGCAGCGCGGTCACCCGCTGGAACCCGCGTCGGCCCACGCTCTTGGACACGCCCTCCTCGAGGACGGCGCGCTCCACCGGGCGATGGAGCCGCGCGTGCCCGGCCAGGCGCCGGATCACGGGCCGCACGAACAGCTCGAACGTGACGAACCCCGACACCGGGTTACCGGGCAGGCCGAACAGCAGCACGGGCGTGGCGCGGCCGGGCACGTCGGCGCGGCCGAAGGCAAACGGCTTGCCGGGCTGGACGGCGACCCGCCACAGGTTCATGTGGCCGACGCTGTCGAACGCGGTGCGCACGACGTCGTACGGCCCGACCGAGACCCCGCCCGAGACGACGACCAGGTCCGCCTCGGCGAGGCCGCGGCGGAGCCGCGCCTCCACGTCCTCCAGCCGGTCCGCCGCGACACCCAGGTCGACCGCCTCCGCGCCCGCGGCTCGACCAACCCCGAGGAGGGCCTGGTCCTGGCCTACGACCTGGCCGCCCGCTTCCTCGACGCTGAGCGCATCAACCGCGTCATCCTGTGCTCGGACGGCGTCGCCAACGTCGGCCGCACTGGCCCCGAGTCGATCCTCGCCCGCATCGAGAGCGACGCCGAGCGCGGCGTCGAGCTGACCACCGTCGGCTTCGGCATGGGCAACTACAACGACGTGCTG
>CAYJOH010000111.1:0-7339 GCA_964371685.1 uncultured Anaerolineaceae bacterium | reverse complement strand
CCGGCCGAGGTAGGGCCGTTGGACTCGGATCAGGGGCCGTTCAGCGCCCGCCGCCCGGTGGCAGGAAGCGGTCCACGAACCGCTCGCTCGCGTGGCCGTCGCAGGCGCCGATGTTGCGGGCGACGAACGCCTCGAACGAGGCCTCGTCGACGTCGCCGCGCAGGACCGCGTCCGCCACGCCGTCCGTGTCCCGGACCTGGGCGCCGATCATCTCGGACCGGTAGTCGAGGTACAGCCCGGGATCGCGCTCGTACGCCTCGAGGTCGTCGACCAGCAGGACCAGCGGCCGGCGGAGGAGCGCCCACTCGAAGATCGACGAGGAGTAGTCGGTGACGAACACGTCGGCCAGGGCCAGCCAGTCGTTCATGTCGCTGGCCGGGTCTGCCACCACGTCGAACCCGTCGACGGGCTGCGAGGCGGGGTCGAGGTTGGGGTGCGACTTGACCACCAGCGCGTCGGTCGCCGGCAGCCGGGCGCGCAGCCGCCGGCCGTCCAGCGCCGCCGTCCCGTGCTTCGCCCGGCCGCGCCCCCGGAACGTGGGCGCGTAGAGCACGACCCGCCGGCCGCGGAGCTCAGGGTGCGCTGCCAGCAGCCGCGAGCGCGCGGCCTCCAGCGCGGCGGCGTCGAAGAACACGTCCGTCCGGGGCGTGCCCAGCGCGAGCACCCGCTCGCGCGGCGTCCGCAGCGCCCGCGCCCAGGCGTCCCGCCCGGCCTCGCCGGGGCCTACCACGTAGTCGTAGTGGCGGTGGAGGAACGTCCGCTCGGGCTCGTCGAGCCCGGCCAGCGTGTCCGCCCCGAAGCGCTTCAGCGCCCCGGGCGCGTGCCAGACCTGGACCACCGTGACGCCCGCGCGGTGGCGCATGACGTGGACCGGGAAGTAGGCGTTGTCCACGACCACCAGGCCGGACGTGTGGACGATGAAGGTCGCGCGGACGAGCCGGAGCAGGTACCGGACCTTGCCCGCGAGATCGTAGCTGTAGGGCTGGAGGAGCGAGACGAGGTCCACGTCCGGCCGCCGGGCGCGGATCGCGTCGTGGAGGTGGAGCAGGTTGCCCTCCAGGGCGGGGAGCCGAGCGGTCGCCAGCACGACCCGGTTCCGGCGGACCGGCACCAGCCGTGCCAGGAGCGCGACGAGGCCGAGGACGACCGACGACAGGCGGAACTCGAGGAGGCTCACCCAGCGGTGCCGGACAGGTCCGCGGGCTCCGCGACCACCGGCGCCGTCAGGCCGTCGTGGCGGCGCACGTCGAGGACCTGGCCGGTGAGGTCGGAGCGGACGAGGCGCAACGTGGCCACCGCCACCGCGTCCGCGCCCAGCAGGCCGTCCCGCGCCTCCCCGGGGAACGCCCGGTGGCGCATCGGGGTGTCGGCGCGCTCGGGGCTCACCGCGTTGACGCGGATCCCGTCGGCTGCCCACTCCTCGCTGAGGCCCTGGGTCATGTTGACCAGCGCCGCCTTGCTCGCGGAGTAGGCCACGTAGTTCGGCCGGCCGCGCGTGAACGAGCTCGACGTGAACACGGTCAGCGAGCCGCGGGTCTCGCGCAGGTACGGGTATGCGGCGCGCGCGACGTTGAGCGAGCCCGTGAGGTTGATGTCGATGACCTCGCGCAGCTCGGCCGCGGCGGTTTCGGCGACCGTGCCGATGCGCAGGATTCCCGCCGTGCATACGACGTGGTCGATCCCGCCCAGGCGCCCGGCGGCGGCGGCCAGCCGCGCCTCGACCGCCACGTCGTCGCGGACGTCCAGCCCCAGCGACCGCCCGTCCACCTCGGCCGTGGCGCCCTGCCGCCGCGCCTCCAGCGCGATCGCCTCGCCGATGCCGCTGGTGCCGCCGATGACGACCAGCCGGGCTCCCTCGAGCGGGCGCGCCGAGGCGGCCTCGTCGATCGGTGACAAGACCCGCATCTGGAGCATCCGGTCGGCCATCACGAGGTCGATCCGGGTCGTGATCTTGACGTTGACTTCGTCCCCGGCGACCGCCACGACGCGCGCCCCGGGCACGTGGCGCAGGACGAGGCTGCAGTCGTCCGTCGCGGACAGGTCACCGGCGCGCGCGGCCGCCTCGTACGCCCGCGAGAGCACCGACTTGCGGAACGCCTGGGGCGTCTGGCCGCGCCGGTAACGGGCGCGGTCCGGGATCTCGACGACGTCCTCGCCCTCGACGATGACCAGCGTGTCCGCGCTGGGGATCACGGTGTCGGTGGAGTCGGCGCGGCCGGACAGGATCGGCTCGATCGAGCGCTGGATGACGTCCAGCGGCACCAGCGGCCGGACCGCGTCGTGGACGAGCACCACGTCGTCGTCCTCGGCCTCGAGGGCCCGGAGGCCGCTGCGGGTGCTCTCGTTGCGGGTCTCGCCGCCGGGCACGACCACCACCGGGACGGCCAGCGCGGCCTCGGCCACCAGCGCGCGCGTGTCGTCCAGCCAGCGGGGGTGGGACACGACGACCACCCGGTCCACCGCCGCCGCCCCCAGCGCGCGCAGCGTGCGCAGCAGGATCGGGTCGCCGGCCAGGCGCACGAACTGCTTCGGCAGCTCGCCGCCGAAGCGGTTGCCGTCACCGCCGGCGAGGACGATCGCGTGGATCTGCATCCGGGTCGAGGTGCTCCCTTCGGGGGCTGGCGTGCCCGGGGAGAGACTACGCCACGGCCCGCGATCCGCGCCGAAGGCCCGGGCCGCCCGAGGCCGGGCGCGGCCACGGGTGGAGGGCGGGCCGCCGGTATCATCGATGACCGACATGACGTCCGCCGGCACCACCCCGTCCGCCCCCGCGCAACCCGCGCCGCCGGCGTGAGCGCCCTCGTCGTCGCGCTGCGCACGTGGGCGGTCCGGGCGGGCTTCCTGGTCGGATCCAGGCGTCCCTTGCGACCCCGGATCGTCCTCGCGACCTCGCATGCGGCGGCGCTGTCGGGGAACCTCGCGTTCATCGCGCAGGAGCTGGCGGTCCGCCACCCGACCGTGCCGGTGACCGTGCTCGCCTTCCGCCACGGGCCCGGCGTCCGCGGGCGGCTGCGCGCCGTCGCCCACGCCGCGCGCTCCGGGTACCACCTCGCCACCGCCCGGGCGTTCGTCGTGGACGACTACTTCTTCCCGATGTACGTGATCCGCCCGCGGCCCGGCACGGTCCGCGTCCAGGTGTGGCACGCCGCCGGCGCGTTCAAGAAGTTCGGCTACAGCGTGGTCGAGAAGTCGTTCGGGGCGGACGAGGAGCTGCTGCGCCAGGTGGCGATCCATTCCAACTACAGCCTCGCGCTGGTGTCCTCGATGTCGGTCGCGCCGCACTACGCCGAGGCGTTCGGCCAGCCGCGGGCGATCTTCGCTTCGCGGTTCGGCCTGCCGCGAACGGACCTGTTCTTCGACGATGAGCGGCGTGCCCGGGCGCTGGCGCGGATCCGCGGGCGGTACCGACTGCCGGACGGGCGCCGGGTCGTGCTCTACGCGCCCACGTTCCGCGGCGACTCGGTCGTCACGGCGCGCTACGACGACCTGCTCGACCTGCGGGTGATGCACGAGGTCCTGGGCGACGACGTCGTGGTCCTGCTGCGGCTCCACCCGTTCATCCGCACGGCACTCGCGATCCCGCCGGAGCTGTCGGGCTTCGCGATCGACGCGTCCGCGGACCCGGACCTCAACGAGCTGATGCTGGTCAGCGACGTCCTCGTGACGGACTACTCGAGCGCGATCTACGAGTTCGCGCTCCTGGGCCGTCCGATCCTGTTCCTCGCCCCGGACGACGCCGCGTACGAGCGGGAGCGCGGCTTCTACCTCGACTTTCCGGGCGACCTGCCGGGCCCGGTGTTCGCGTCGACGCCCGACCTGGCCGAGGCGATCCGGGCGGGCGCGTTCGACCTCGAGCGAGTCCGCGCGTTCGCGCGCGCGTCGTTCGACGTCACCGACGGCCGGGCGACGGCGCGACTCGTCGACGGCGTGCTGCTGCCCGCGCTCGAGGGCCGGGCGCCGGCGGGTGACGTCATCGAAGGCCCCGAACGCGAAGGCGAGCGGCCCTAGGCGCAGCCACCGCGTGGTGGGCCAGCGCGCGGAGGTACCCTCGCCCGAAGCACGCAGGAGGGTTCGGCTGGTGGAGCGCATCGGGTTCGCGGGTCTGGGCACCATGGGGGCGGCCATGGCGGCCAACCTCCGGCGGGCCGGTTTCGAGGTCACGCTCTGGAACCGGACGCCAGGCCGGGCCGGCGACCTCCTGGCCATGGGCGCCACCGAGGCACCGACGCCGGCCGCGGCGACGCGGGCCGCGGACGTCGTCGTGACCTGCGTGTCGGACACCCCCGACGTCGAGGCCGTGCTGTTCGGCCCCGACGGGGTCGCGAGCGGGCTGGCGCGCGGCGGCCTCGTGATCGACTGCTCCACGATCTCGCCCTCCGCGAGCGCCGGCTTCGCGGCCCGGCTCGCCCAGGCCGGCATCGGCTTCGTGGACGCCCCGGTCTCGGGCGGCTCCGAGGGTGCGAAGCAGGCCACGCTCACGATCTTCCTGGGCGGCGAGCCGGCCGACGTGGAGCGGGCGCGGCCGGTCCTGGCCGCCATCGGACGGACGATCACCCACTTCGGCCCCGCCGGCAGCGGCCAGGCCGTGAAGGCGGTCAACCAGGTCGTCCTCGCCGGCGCCTACCTCGGCGTCGCGGAGGGCATCGTGCTCGCGATCAAGGCCGGCCTCGACCCGGCGCTCGTCGCCGAGGCCCTGGGCGGTGGCGCGGCCCGCAGCTGGGTCCTCGAGAACCGTGCCTCGCGGATGATCGCCAACGAGTACCCGCTCGGGTTCCGGACCTCGCTCCACCTCAAGGACCTGGTCATCGCGCTGGGCCTCGGCCGCGAGGTCGGCGCGGCGATGCCGGTGGCGGCGCTCGCCGCGCAGCTCGAGGCCGGCCTGCTCGCGCGCGGCTACGGTGACGAGGACATCTCCAACCTCGCGCGCGCGATCCGCTCCCTGTCGTCCCTCGACGGTTAGTCGACCACGGGCCCCAGCGTGGGCGTGAGCAGCATCAGGTCGCCCAGGCGGTCCGCGTAGCGCGGCCGGAACCGCTCGGTGTCGTACGCGGCCAGCTGCACGCGACGCGGCGGCTTCGCGGTCTCGGACAGTGGCACGTGCGCGTACTTGCCGTCGCGGATCGCGACCATGCGCCCGCTGAGGCCGTCACGGATCAGGTCCATCGCCACGTTCGCGAACGTGGAGGCGACCAGCGAGTCCAGCATGTCCGGCTCGCCGGACCGGAGGTCGTAGGTCAGCTCGGACGAGGTGGACTCGATGCCGGTGAGCTCGCGCAGCTCGCTGGCGAGCACCTCGCCCACGTTCATCTTGTGGCGATGCCCGAACGCGTCGGCCTCGCCCACGTCCGCCAGCTGGGCGCCGTTCCAGATGGCGCCCTCGGCGGTGATCACCATCGCGTACCGGCTCGGGTTGTTGCGCCGGTCCTCCTTGAGCAGCTCCGCCAGGGCCTTGATGTCGTACGGGAACTCGGGGATCACGCAGCGGGTGGACGTGACGTAGGCCGTGTACAGCGCGGTGAAGCCCGCGTCGCGGCCGAAGATCCGGAACACGCCGATCCGCTCGTGGCTGCCCAGCGTCGTCCGCTGCCGGTTGATCAGCTCCTTGGCGCGCGTGATCGCGGACGAGAACCCGATGCAGTACTCGGTGCCCTGGACGTCGTTGTCCATCGTCTTGGGGATGGCGATGACCGGGAAGCCGCGCTCCGCGAGCACCGCCGAGAAGGACAGCGTGTCGTCACCGCCGATCGAGACCAGGTTGGTCAGGCCCAGGTGCTGGATCGTCTCGAGCACATGGTCGGTCAGGTCGTAGACGCCCTCGGAGACCTGCTTGTCCGCGACGGTCGCCTGGTCCATCCACTCGGGCAGGTTCGCCGCCCGCATCTTGCGCGGGTTGGTGCGCGAGCTGTGGAGCACCGTGCCGCCGGTCCGGTCGATCGTCCGGGTGTTGATCCGGTCCAGGATGCGGACGTAGTCGGGGTCGAGATCCGTACCGCGGCGCTGGTGGGTCAGGCCCTCCCAGCCGCGCCGGATGCCGATCACCTCGTAGCCGAGGTCGGTGGCTCGATAGACCACGCTCTTGATGACCGAGTTGAGGCCGGGAACGTCGCCGCCCCCGGTGAGGATGCCGATGCGTCGCGGTGCGGCCATGGAGGGCTCCGATGGATGTCCGGCACGGGCCGGTGGCGGGTCGGTGTCGGCGAGGGTCCGCATGGGGCAGGGCTCGCCGGGGGCGCCGGGGATCGCCCGAATCCTAGCGCGCGCCTCGGTTGCGGGGAGGTTTCGATGAGTATCATCGGCTCATGAACTACGAGCTGTTCATGGGCGAGGCGCTGGCGGAGGCGCGACAGGCCGCCGCGCGCGGCGCGCCCGCGGTGGGCGCCATCGCGGTCATGAACGAGGCGATGGTCGCCCGCGGCTCCAACCGGGTCGAGGAGGCCAAGGACCCCACCGCGCACGCCGTGATCGCCGCGCTGCGCGAGGCCGCCCGCAAGCTGGGCACGCCCAACCTCTCGGACGTGACGATCTTCACCACCGTCGAGCCGTGCCCCATGTGCGTGGGCGCGATGCTCGAGTGCGACGTGGCGGCGCTCGTGTTCGCGGTGCCCAACCCGGTCGACGGGGCGGCCGGCAGCGTCGTGCAGCTGGCCCAGCACGCGGGCCTCGCGCGGCGGCTCAACGTCGTGTCCGGCATCCGCCGCGAGGAGGCGGAGGAGCTGGCGGTCGCGATGGACGGGCTCCCGTCGGGCGCCTGAGGCGTCCGGCGACCTGACCCGGCCCGCGGCGCGCGACCCCGGCTCGGCGCGAATCCCCGGCCCGGCGGTGAGCCTTTGGTATCCTCTCGCGCGGAGAGGTGTCCGAGTGGTTGATGGTGCCGCTCTCGAAAAGCGGTGTGCGAAAGCACCGTGGGTTCGAATCCCACCCTCTCCGCCACTCGACCTGGCACACGACCCGGCGGGATCGTCCGCCGGGTCGTATCGTGTCGCTCGGAGAGGTCGCCTAGAGGCCTAGGGCGCCGCACTGGAAATGCGGTATGGGGCAACCCATCGCGGGTTCGAATCCCGCCCTCTCCGCCAGTCTTCGGGCGAATGGCGTCGCGGAGCTCCCTTCGACCTCGGAGGGCGAGTCGCGGTTGGACGCCGAGGTGGCCAACCCATCGTCACGCCGGGAGGCGCACGGTCCCGTCCGCCTCCAGCGGCCAGAACGGGTTGTGGGCAATCTCCCAGGGGTGACCGTCGGGGTCGGCGACGTAGCCCGAGTAGCCGCCCCAGTCCGTGGCCACCGGCGGCTTGAGCAGCCGGCCACCGGCCGCGACCAGCTCGGCCACCATGGAGTCCACGGC
>CAYJOH010000110.1:4463-7387 GCA_964371685.1 uncultured Anaerolineaceae bacterium | reverse complement strand
GCGGCGCTGTTGCCTGGCGTGTACACGGTGACCGGCGACGCCGCTCCGGCGCGGGTCCGGCTCGCACGCCTCGCGCAGGGCCCGCCCGAGGGCCTTGAACGCCGCCTCGGCCAGGTGGTGGTCGTTGCGGCCGCTCCCGCGGACGTGGAGCGTGGCGCCGGCCGTCCGGGCGAACGCCTCGAGGGCATGGTCCACGAGCTGCAGCGGCAGCGCGCCGGCGCGCTCGCCCAGGAAGGGCAGGTCGAGGACCGCGTACGGGCGGCCGCCGACATGGATCACGGCCGTCGCCAGGGCCTCGTCCATCGGCACGGCGCTGTCGCCGAAGCGCCGGATGCCCGCCCGGTCGCCGAGCGCCTCGGCGAACGCGGACCCAAGCACCAGCGCGACGTCCTCGACCGTGTGGTGCTCGTCGACGTGGAGATCGCCCGTCGCGCGCACCTCGAGGTCGATCAGGCCATGGTGGGCGAGCGACGAGAGGAGGTGGTCGTAGAAGCCGATGCCCGTCGACACGTCGACGCGCCCGGTACCGTCGAGATCGAGCGCGATCGTCACCTCGGTCTCGCGCGTGCGCCGGGTCACCCGCACGCGTCGCGCGTCGTGCTCCAGGACGTCGAGGGTGCCGAGCGGCGTCGTCATGCGGGGACCTCCTCCGCGATCGCGCGAGCGGCGTCGATCAGGCGGTCGTTCTCGTGATCGGCACGGACGGTGACCCGCAGGCAGTGGGCCAGGGGGTGGTCGGCGCCGAAGGTCCTCGGCACGAGCCCCCGACGCATCAGGCGCTCGGCGACCGCGGCCGCCCGGCGAGGGGTCCCGAGGTCGAACAGGACGAAGTTGGTCACCGACGGGTACGCCCGCCAGCCCGCCGCCTCCAGCGCGGCCGACAGCCGGCCCCGCTCGCGGGCCACGCGAGCCACGTTCTCGAGCATGTCCTCGCCGTCGAGCAGGGCCCGGGTCACGACGGTCTCCGAGATCGTGCCCACGGAGCCGGGCGGCCGGTACAGCGCGAGCCGGGCGAGCGTCGCCGGCTGGGCGACCGCAAACCCCACCCGCAGGCCGGCCAGGGCATACGCCTTCGAGGCCGTGCGCACCACGACCAGGTTCGCGAACCGGGATCGCAGCGGGATCATGGACTCGCCCGTGAACTCGGCGTAGGCCTCGTCCACGACGACCGCGGCGGGGCTGCGGCCGGCTGCCGCCGCATCCGCCTCGAGATCCGCGAGCAGGCGCTCGATGACGCCCGCCGGCTCCGGCAGGCCGGTCGGGTTGTTGGGGCTGCACAGCCAGACCAGCGCCGCATCGGCGGCGGCGTCGCGGACCGCGGGCGCGTCGATCGCGAATCCGCGGTCCGGCCCGAGGCGCGCCACGGCTCGCAGGATCCCGCCGCGCTGCTCGGTGACCACGCGGTACATCGCGTAGCTGGGCACCGGGACGACCGCCGTGGCGCCGGCCGGCAGGAACGCCTTGACGCACATGTCGAGGATCTCGTCCGCGCCCGCACCGGGCACGACCTCGTCGGTGCGCACGCCGTAGCGCGTCGCGGCGGCCTCCACGAGCCGCCGGTAGTCGCCCGGCGGGTACTCGGACAGGCTGGTCTCGAACCGCCCGCCGGCGAGGAGCTCGGCGAGGATCCGCGGCGGCGTGGGCGAGGTGTTGAGGTCGAACCGCACCACCTGCTCGATGGGCAGGCCGTAGCGCTCGGCGACGCCCTCGTCGGTGGCCTCCCAGCTGTACGAGGCCGGCTGGTCCGGCGACGAGAAGGTGACGGCGCTGGGGCTCATCGGGCGGCCTCCTCGTCCCCGGCGAAGCGGACCTCCACGGCGTCCCGGTGGGCGAGCAGGCCCTCCGCCTCCGCCAGCGTGCGGATCGCGGGGCGGAGCGCGGCCAGCCCGTCGCGGGTGATGCGCTGGACCTGGCTGTACTTGCCGAAGGTCTCGACCGCGAGCGGGCCGCAGGCCCGGGCGAGACCGCCCGTGGGCAGCACGTGGTTGGCGCCCGATGCATAGTCGCCCGCGGACTCCGGCGACCAGCGGCCCACGAAGATCGAGCCCGCATTGCGGATCCGGGCCACGGCGCCCTCGCAGTCCTCGACCTCGACCGAGAGGTGCTCCGGGGCGTAGCCGTTGACGAAGGCGATGCCCGCCTCGACGTCGGCGACGAGGACGATGCGACCGTGATCGGCGAGCGCACGGCGCAGGATGTCGCGGCGCGCGGCCGAGGCCAGGCGCCGGCGGACCTCGCGCTCGACGGCGTCCGCGAACGCCTCGTCCGGGGTCACCAGCAGGGCGGGCGAGTCCACGCCGTGCTCGGCCTGGGTGATGAGGTCGGCGGCCACGGTGGCGACGTCGGCCGTGGCGTCGGCGAGGACGAGGCCCTCCGACGGGCCGGCCGGCATGTCGATGGCGACCTCGCCCACGACATCGACCTTGGCCGCGGTGACCCAGGCGCTGCCCGGCCCGACGATCAGGTCGACGGGCTCGAGGCCGGCCCCGGGCAGCCCGTAGGCCAGCGCGCCCACCGCCTGGACGCCGCCCGCCACGAGGAACGCGTCGACCTCGAGCAGCCCCGCGGCCCCCAGCAGGACCGGGTGGACGGCGCCCTCCCGGTCGGCCGGCGAGGCGATGACGGTCGCGCCCACGCCGGCGACCCGCGCCGGCACCACGGACATCACGAGCGACGACGGGTAGGGCGCGGTGCCGCCCGGGACGTAGGCGCCGGCACGCGTGACCGGGAGCCAGCGTCGCTCGAGCTCGACGCCCGGGACGATGGTCGTGCGGGTCGAGGCGGGCCGCTGCGCCTGGGCGAAGCGCTCGACGTTGGCGATGGCGGTGTAGAGGGCGGCGCGCGCCTCGCCGCCGCGGGCGTCGCGGGCGGGGGGGGGGGGGCGCCGCCGGGGGCCCCCCGCCCCCCCCCCCCCCCCCGGGGGG
>CAYJOH010000110.1:2112-4453 GCA_964371685.1 uncultured Anaerolineaceae bacterium | reverse complement strand
GTTGGCAATGGCGGCGTCGAGGGCGGCGCGCGCCTCGCGGCCGAGGGCGTCGCGAGCGGCCGCGAGCTCGCGGCGCTCGAGCAGCAGCCGTCCGTCCGGGCGCCCGCCTCCGAACTTGGCGCCGGCCTCACGGACGGCGTCGGCGCCGCGCTCGCGGACGTCGGCGAGGATCGTCCGGGCCGCCTCGCGGACGGCCGGATCGGGCACGGCGCCGCGGTGGAACAGCGCGTCGCGGGCGCGGATCGCCGCCGCGTCCGGGCGGCGCAGGTCCAGGCGGGTGAGCGTGAGCGCCGCGGGGGCGTCGTCGGCGGTCACGGCAGGATCTTCTCGATGGGCAGCACCAGGATCCCCGAGGCGCCGGCGCCCTTGAGCCTGGGCAGCAGGCCCCAGACCTCGTCGGCGCCCACGACGGCGTGGATCGCGATCATCCCGGCGTGGGCCAGGGGGATCACCGACGGCGACTCGAGGCCGGGCAGGAGGTCCTCGAGCTCGAGCAGCCGCGTGGCCGGCGCGTTCATCATCAGGTACTTGCGGCCACGCGCCGCGATGACGGAGCCCAGCATGGTGACGATGCCGTCGAGCTCGTCGGGGCGCTGCGTGGTGGCCGCGGGGTTGGCGACCAGCGTCGCCTCGGAGGCCAGGATGTCGCCCACCGGGCGCAGGCCGTTCATGGCCAGCGTGGAGCCCGTCGAGACGAGGTCCACGATCGCGTCCGCGAGGCCCAGCCGGGGGGCGACCTCGACCGCCCCGGACAGCGGGATGACCTCGACCGCGATGCCCTGGCCGGCGAAGAACCCGCGGGCGACGTTGGGGTGCGACGTCGCCACGCGAACGCCGGCGAGGTCCTCGATGGACTGGTACGGGGAGTCGGACGGCACCGCGGCGGCCAGACGGCAGCGGCCGTAGCCCAGGTCGCGCAGCCGGGGCAGGTCCACGCCGGACTCGGCCAGGATGTCGATCCCCGTGACGCCCGCATCGGCCACGCCGTCGGCGACGAACTCGATCACGTCGCCGGTGCGCACGAACAGGATGTCCAGCGGGTGGTTCTGGACGCGTGCCACGAGGCTGCGATCGTGCTCCTCGAACACGAGGCCGGCGTCGTGGAGCAGGCCGAGCGTGGGCTCGACCAGCCGGCCCTTGTTCGGGACGGCGAGGCGGAGGCGCTCCCTCATCGCTCGCTTCCGGTCGGGTAGGGGAGCGTGCCGTCGGACGCCTTGAGCCGGTCGAGCATCCGGCGGTAGCCGCCCTCGCCGTGGTTGAGCCAGGAGGCGATCCGGGTGATCGTCGCCGTGCTGGCGCCGGTCTGCCTGGAGATCTCCGCGTAGTGCATCCCGGCGTCCAGCAGTCGGACCACGGCCCAGCGCTGGGCCATGTCGCGAAGCTCGCCCAGCGTGCACAGGTCACGCAGGAACCGCTCGGCGTCCTCGCGGCTGTCGAGCCGGACGAAGGCGTCGACCAGTGCCTCGGCCTCGGGTGTGCGCCAGTCGTCGGCCACGGGTAGTGATCCTCCTGCTCGCGGGGAGCCCAGAACGTGCGACCCTTGCGACCACGGCCGGGCACGCGAACCGTGCGTGGTCAGCCATCGTGTTACCGTAGTAGCGTGCTAAAACGCTAGCAGGACAGCGGGCTTCATGTCAACCTTCGAGCTGTTGCCGGCGATCGACCTCCGCGGCGGGCGGGTGGTCCGCCTGCGCCAGGGTGACTTCGGCCGCGAGACCGCCTACGGCACAGACCCGCGCAAGGTCGCGCGCGAGTTCGCCGATGCCGGGGCGTCGTGGATCCACGTCGTGGACCTCGACGGGGCGCGGGCAGGGGAGCCGCGACAGCTCGATCTCGCCGCCGCCATCGTCGCCGAGACGCTCGGCCGGATCCGCGTCGAGCTCGGCGGGGGACTGCGTACGCCGGAGGCCGTCGCCGGGGCGCTGGGCACCGGGGCCGCCCGGGTGGCCGTGGGCACCGCCGCGATCCGCGACCCCGAGTTTGCCGCCCGCCTCGTCGAGCGTCACGGCCCTGAGCGGATCGTCGCCTCGATCGACGTCCGCGGCGGCCTCGCGCTGGGGGAGGGATGGCGGCAGGGTGCCCCGGGCCTTCCCGCCTCCGACGCCGTGGAGCGCCTCGCCGACGCCGGGGTCACCACGTTCGAGGTCACCGCCATCGAGCGCGACGGCCTCCTGGCCGGCCCGGACCTCGACCTGCTCCGGTCGCTGGTCGCCCTCGAGCGGGGGCGGATCATCGCGTCCGGCGGCGTGACCAGCGTGGACGATCTGCTCGCCGTGGCCGCCGCGGGCTGTGCCGGCGCCATCGTGGGACGCGCGATCTACGAGGGGCGGATCGACCTCGG
>CAYJOH010000110.1:0-2012 GCA_964371685.1 uncultured Anaerolineaceae bacterium | reverse complement strand
CCCGGGTCAGTGCCCCTCGGCCAGCTCCTTCTTGTGTGCCTCGACGATCTTCTCGGCCAGGTGCGCCGGCACGTCCTCGTAGTGGTCGAGCGTGGCACTGAACGTGCCCCGCCCGCCGGTCAGCGAGCGCAGCTCGGTCGCGTACGAGAACAGCTCCGCCTGGGGCACGTGGGCCGAGATGACCTGCATGCCGGCCGCGGAGTCGAGGCCGAGGAGGCGGCCGCGGCGGCCGTTGAGGTCCCGGTTCACCTCGCCCATGTACTGCTCCGGCACCCGGACCTCGACCGCCATGATCGGCTCGAGGAGCGCCGGCTTGGCCTGCAGGACGCCGTCCTTGAGGGCCATCGAGGCCGCGATCTTGAACGAGAGCTCGTTCGAGTCCACGGGGTGGAACGAGCCGTCGTACAGGGTCGCCTTGAAGTCGATCAGCGGATAGCCCGCGAACACGCCTTCGGCGGCCGCCTCGCGGATCCCCTTCTCCACGCCGCCGAAGAAGCCACGGGGCACGGAACCGCCGACGACCTTCTCGGCGAACTCAACGCCGGCGCCCGGGTTGGGCTCGAGCTCGATCCAGACGTCGCCGAACATCCCGTGGCCGCCGGTCTGCTTCTTGTACCGGCCGTGGACCTGGGTCTTGCCCCGGATCGTCTCCCGGTACGGCACCCTGGGCGTGCGGGTCACGATGGCGGCGCCGAACTTGCGCTTGAGCCGCTCGGTGATCACCGCCACGTGGGCCTCGCCGACGGCGCGCAGCACCTGCTCGCCGGTGTCGCTGCGCTCCACGCGGGCGGTCGGCTCCTCCTCGAGCATCCGCTGGAGCGCCGGGCCCATCTTGTCCAGGTCGCCCTTGGACAGGGGCTCGATCGCCACCTGGAGGGTGGGGTCGGGGAAGGTCATCGCGGGCAGCACCAGCGGGTTGTCGCGCGCCGCCAGGGTGTCGCCCGTCTCGGTCACGCCGAGCTTGGCCACCGCGCCGATCTCGCCGGCCTTGAGCTCGCCGGTCGCCTCCTGCTCCTTGCCGTGGAGGAACAGCAGCTGGCCGATCCGCTCGTCCTCGCCCTTGCTCGCGTTGTACACGCCGGCCTGGCTCTTGAGCGTGCCCGACAGCACGCGCAGGTACGTCAGCCGGCCGACGAACGGGTCGGCGGCGGTCTTGAACACCCGGACCAGGAGCGGGCCGGACGCGGCCGCGTCGACCTTGACCTCCTTGCCGGCCTTGTCCGTGGCGGCGTACGGGCCCTCCTCCTCGGGCGAGGGCAGGTAGCGGACGATCGCGTCCAGCAGCGCGGTGAGCCCGATCCCCTTGGCGGCCGAGGCCACGACCACGGGCGCCAGCACCGACTCGCGGACGCCCTTGTGGAGGCAGGCGTCGAGCTCGGCGTCCGAGATCTCCTCCTCGGACAGGTACTTCTCGAACACGGCGTCGTCCGCCTCGGCCGCGGCCTCGAGCAGCTGGTCCCGCCGGCGGGCGACCTCGTCGCTCAGCTCGGCGGGGATCGGGATCTCGGTCTCCTTGCCGCCCTCGAACCGGTACGCCTTGCGGTGGACGAGGTCGACGTACCCGGAGAACGCGTCGGCGGCCCCGATCGCGAGGTGGAGGGGGGCGATCTTGTTGCCGAACGTGGAGCGCAGGTCGTCGAGGGCCCGGCCCGGGTCCGCGTTCTCGCGGTCGCACTTGTTGAGCACGAAGCAGGCGGCGGTGTTGGTCGCGCGACCGACCGAGACCGCGGTCGCGAGCCCGGCCTCGATGCCACCCGAGGCGTCCACCACGAACAGCGCGGCATCGGCGGCGTGGAAGCCCTGGATCATCTCGGCCACGAAGTCCGGGTAGCCGGGCGTGTCGACGAGCGTGATCTCGTGCTCGCCGTGCTCGAACGTGCCGACCGCGAGGCTCAGCGACTGGTGCCGCTTCTGCTCCTCGGGCTCGTAGTCCAGGTGGGCGGTCCCGTCGTCCACCCTGCCCAGCCGCGGGATCGCGCCGGCTCGAAACAGCACCTGCTCCGCCAGCGTCG
>CAYJOH010000109.1:0-7408 GCA_964371685.1 uncultured Anaerolineaceae bacterium | reverse complement strand
CCTGCGGCCCCGGCGCGAGCGGCGAAACGGTCCGGGGCGGCATCCCCCGAATGGGGTAATGCGCGGTCGCCGGGCGCCGGCGCTTACGCGTCGACGGCCGTGTCGATGATCGCGCGCGCCTCGTCCAGCACCCGGGCCAGGTGCGCCTCGCCGCGGAACGACTCCGCGTACAGCTTGGTCACGTTCTCGGTGCCCGACGGCCGCGCGGCGAACCACGCCTGCGCGGTCACCACCTTGAGCCCGCCGATCGGCGCGTCGTTGCCCGGCGCGCGGGTGAGGCGGGCGGTGATCGGGTCGCCCCCGAGCGTCGTGGCCGTGACGGCCTCTGGTGACAGCCGGCCCAGTGCCGCCTTGAGCTCCGGCGTCGCCGGCGCGTCGACCCGCCGGTAGGCAGGCGCCCCGAACCGCTCGGTCAGCCCGGCATACGTCTCGGCCGGGTTCCGCCCGGTCCTCGCGGTCAGCTCCGCGGCCAGCAGGCAGGCGATGATCCCGTCCTTGTCCGTGGTCCACACCGTGCCGTCGCGGCGCAGGAACGAGGCCCCGGCGCTCTCCTCGCCGCCGAACCCGATCGACCCGTCCACCAGCCCGTCCACGAACCACTTGAACCCGACCGGCACCTCCACCAGCCGCCGACCGAGGTCCGCGACCACCCGGTCGATGATCGACGACGAGACGAGCGTCTTGCCCACGGCCACGTCCGGGCCCCACCCGCGCCCGCCACCGAACAGGTACGAGATCGCGGCCGCCAGCACGTGGTTGGGGTTCATCAGGCCCGCGCCCGGGACCACGATCCCGTGCCGGTCGGCGTCCGCGTCGTTGCCCAGCGCGAGGTCGAACCGGTCGCGGAGCCGCACCAGCCCCGCCATCGCGAACGGCGAGGAGGGGTCCATCCGGATCCGCCCGTCCCAGTCGAGGGTCATGAACCCGAACGTCGGGTCCACGGCCGGGTTGGTCACCGTGAGGTCCAGGCCATAGCGCTCGCCGATCGCGCCCCAGTACGCGACGGCCGCACCGCCCAGCGGGTCCACGCCGAGGCGCAGGCCGGACGCCGCGACCGCGGCCAGGTCCACGACGTGCTCGAGGTCCGCCACGTAGCCGCCGACATAGTCATGCGGCACCGCCCGCGCCCGGGCGCGCTCGAACGGGACGCGCGGCACGCCGTCGAGCCCGTCGGCGCCGGTCCCCTCGAGGATCCGGTTCGCCTCGTCCTGGATCCAGCGCGTGACGTCCGTGTCGGCCGGGCCGCCGTTGGGCGGGTTGTACTTGAAGCCACCGTCCTCGGGCGGATTGTGCGACGGCGTGACGACGATGCCGTCGGCGAGGCCGTCGGACCGGCCCCGGTTGGCCACGATGATCGCGTGCGAGATCGCGGGCGTCGGCGTGTACCCGTCCGCGGCGTCAACCCGGGCATCCACGCCGCGCGCGACGAGCACCTCGAGCGCCGTCCGCCACGCAGGCTCGGACAGGGCGTGGGTGTCGCGGCCGATGAACAGCGGGCCCGTGTACCGCTTCGACGCCCGGTAGCGGCAGATGGCCTCGGTCGTGGCCAGGATGTGCGCCTCGTTGAAGGCGCCCCGGAACGCCGAGCCGCGGTGGCCGGAGGTGCCGAACGCGACCCGCTGCGCGGGGTCGGCGGGGTCCGGCCGGACCTCCTCGTACGCGCGCAGGAGGGCGGCCACGTCGACCAGCTCGGAGGGAAGCGCGGGCTGGCCCGCTCGCGGGTGCTGGCTCATCGTCGGCCTCACGCTGGGCGACCGCACCAACGGTCGCGTCCCGCCCCACGATAGCCGCTGCGCCGAACGGGGTCGCGGACGGCCGGCTCATGGCGAGTCGAGGCCGCCGGTGGGCCGCGGCCGTTCAGCCGCCCAGCGGTGCTACCGGCGCACGGCGTCCGATCCCGGCCGCCCGGCGGCGCACCTGTGCCGTCGGGAGCCGGTGCACGACCCAGTCCAGCCGCCCAGCGAACGGAACCGCACGCGATGGGCTGGTTCAACCGCTGAGCGGCGAGCGAGTGGCGACCGAGTGGCGACCGAGTGGCGACCGCATTGGCGAACGCGGGCGTAGCACGTGACGTTTCCTGCATTGCGCGGGCCCCACCGGACTCGTACGATGCTCGCAGCCCGAGCCAGCACCTCGTACGGGGCTCGTCCGAGTCCGCCCAGGCGGCCGGATGCATGAGCCCGCGATGACCTCAGGCCGGGTCGGAGGAATACGCATGGCGACCGTGACGTTCGATCACGTGTTCAAGCGGTACGGCGAGGTGGTCGCCGTGTCGGACTTCAACCTCGAGATCGGCGACGGCGAGTTCATGGTGCTCGTCGGGCCGTCGGGGTGCGGCAAGACGACGAGCCTGCGGATGATCGCCGGGCTCGAGGAGATCAGCGAGGGGACGCTCCGAATCGGCGACAAGGTCGTCAACGACGTGGCGCCCAAGGATCGCGACATCGCGATGGTGTTCCAGAGCTACGCGCTCTACCCGCACATGTCCGTCCGTGACAACCTCGCCTTCGGGCTCAAGCTGCGCAAGGTCGCCAAGCCCGAGATCGAGAAGCGGATCAACGACGCGGCCGGCATCCTCCAGCTGGAGAAGCTCCTCGACCGCAAGCCCAAGGAGCTGTCCGGCGGCCAGCGGCAGCGCGTCGCGCTCGGCCGGGCGATCGTCCGGGAGCCCGCCGTGTTCCTCATGGACGAGCCGCTGTCCAACCTCGACGCGAAGCTGCGCGTCCAGACGCGCGCGGAGATCGCGCGCCTCCACCAGCGCCTCGGGACCACGATGGTCTACGTCACCCACGACCAGGTCGAGGCCATGACGATGGGCCAGCGGATCGCGGTCATGAGCGACGGCCTGCTCCAGCAGGTCGGCACGCCGCAGTCGCTGTACGACCACCCGGTCAACCGGTTCGTGGCCGGCTTCATCGGCAGCCCCTCGATGAACTTCATCGAGGCCGCGGTCCCGGGCCAGGGCGTCGAGACGCTGTCCGAGGGCGGGTTCACGTTCCCCCTGCCGAGCAACTACCGAGAGGCCCTGGGACGCCTCCACGGCAATCGCGTCGTGGTGGGCTTCCGGCCCGAGCACCTCGAGCTGGGCGAGTTCGCGGGCACGACCGCGTCGATCCGCGGCACGGCGGACGTCGTGGAGTACCTCGGCAACGAGGAGCTGCTCCACGTCACCGCCGAGGGCCGCGAGGTCGTGGCGATCGTCGACTCGTCGCACCGGGTCAAGCCCGGCGACGTCGTCGAGCTCAAGCTCCCGGCCGAGAAGGTCTACATGTTCGATCCCGAGTCCGGCGCCTCGCTCGTCCGGACCAAGGGGGTCGAGGCCGCCTGACCGCGGGACGTCCGCAGTCCATCGCAGCCCATCGGCCGGCCTGCCCTCGCGGCGGGCCGGCCGCCTGTTGCCGGAGACCCGATGACCGACGACGAACGCCGCCGCCCCGGTGCCGTGCCGTTCGGCGACGACCCGCTCGAGGAGCACGTCGTCGCGTCCCGGGTCGTCCACCGGGGGCGCTACCTCGAGGTCCGGGTCGACGAGATCGAGCGGGCCGACGGCACGCGCGGCACGCGGGACGTCGTGGGCCACCCGGGGGCCGTGGCGATCCTCGCGCTGGACGACGACGGGCGCCTGCTGCTCGTCCGCCAGTGGCGGATCCCCGCCGGGCGGGGGATGCTCGAGATCCCGGCCGGCACGCTGGACGTCCACGACGGCGTCACCGAGGCTCCCGACGGCGCCGCTCGCCGCGAGCTGGAGGAGGAGACCGGCCACCGGGCCGCCACGTGGCGCAAGCTGGCCGAGTTCTGGACCGCGCCCGGCTTCGCATCCGAGCTGATGCACCTGTACCTGGCCACCGGCATCGCCGGCGCGGACGCGGACGGCCGCCTGGCCCCCGACGAGGACGAGCGCCTGGAGCTGCGCCACGTGACGCTGGACGAGGCCCTGGACCTCGTGGACCGGGGCACGATCTGCGACGCGAAGTCGATCCTGGGCGTCCTGTGGCTGGACCGGCTCCGCCGGGCCGGCGACCTGCCGCCGGCGTGACGGCCGCGCGCCCGACGGACCCGGGCCGGAGCGTCCGGCCGGCTACCCCGTGATCGGCGGGGGCTGCGGGTCGCGGTTCTCCGGCACCGGCATCCGGGCGAGGGCGCCACGGTACAGGGCCGAGCCCGGCGCCAGGGCGACCGCGAGCCGCAGGTGGGTCCAGGCCTCGCGCTCGCGTCCCAGCTGCTTGAAGGTCTGTCCCAGCGCGTAGTGCGCGTAGTGCGACGAGGGATCCACCTCGAGCAGCGCCTCGAACGCCTCGCGCGCCCGCTCGTGCTGGCGGGAGTTGTACAGGGCCCGGCCCAGCGCCTCGAGGATCGACCCCTTGCCCGGCTCGAGCCGGGAGGCGCGCTCGAGCACGATCACGGCCTGCGCGTGGTGGCGTCGCCGGGCGAGGGCGAGGCCGCGCTGGAGCAGCTCGTAGGCGGACTCGTGATCGTCGGCGCCGGTCGCGTCAGGAAGCTGGTCGGTCACGGTCCGATGCTCGCACGAACGCCCCGATCGCGCCGGTACGATGGTCCGACGCGCCGGCGCGCCCAATGGCCGGCGAGCGCCTCCCGCCCAGCCCGCGAGCCCACGTGATCATCCTCCGCCTGTCCGTCGCCCTGTTCCTGGTCCAGGCCGGGTTTCACGCCTACACGGCCTCGATGCCCCTCGCGCTGACGCGGGTCGGCGTGGCGGACGCGTCGATCGGCCTCGTGATGGGGTCCGCGGCGCTGGTGCAGATCCCGGCGGCCCTCGCGGGCGGACGCCTCGTCGACGCGTTCGGCGGCGGGCGCCTGTTCACGGCCGGCGGGCTTGCCTATCTGGCCGCGACCGGCGTCCTGCTGCTGCCCGGCGTGGACGTCGCGGGCAGCCTCGTCCCGTTCGTGGTGGTCCGCGTCCTCCAGGGCATCGGGATCGGGCTCGCCCTGCCGGCCGCGCTGTCGCTCGTGCCCCTGATGGTCGCGCCGGCTCGCCTCGCCTCCAGCCTCGCCTACGTCGGGGCGGCCCAGAACCTGACCCTGGTCGTCCTGCCGCCGCTGTCGATCGCGATCCTCGACGCCGCCTCGCTCGACGGCGTCGCCGCCGCGGTCGTCGCGTTCGTGCTCGCAGGGATGATCCTCGGGCAGCGGGTGCCCGTCCGTGCGATCGCCGCCGACGTGGTGGCGGCGCGGGCCGCCAGCCGGCGGTTCGGGATCACGTTCCGCCGCGAGTGGGCCGCCCCGCTCCTGGTGCTCGTCACGTTCGTCGCCCACTGGGGCGCCGTGACCGCGTACCTCCCCGCCCGGGCGGAGGCAGCCGGCGCCGACATCGGGCTGTACTTCGCCGCCGACGGGCTCGCGATCTTCCTGATGCGCCTGCCGTCCGGCTGGCTGGTGGACCGGTTCACGGCCCGGATCCTGATCCTCGTCGGTGCGGCGGCCACCGTCGTGGCCTTGGCCATCCTGCTGCTGCCGCTGACCACGCCGCTGCTCGTGGCCTCGGGGCTGATCAGCGGCAGCGCCGGGGCGCTGGTCCTGACCCCGGTCACCGTCGAGCTGTCCCGCCGCTCCACCGACGCGGACCGGGGCTCCGCGTTCGCGATGCTGTCGGGCGGCATCGCGGTGGCGATCACCCTGGGGAGCATCGGCGGGGCACCGATCGTGGCGGTGCTCGGGCTGTCAGCGGCGCTGGCGGCGGGCATCGGGCTGGTCGTCGTCTCGATGGCGGTGGCGCTCTCGGACCCCCTGCTGGCGCAGCCGAGCCGCGGCCGGGGCACGGGCACGCCGGGGGCCGCGGTGCCGGCCGCCTGACGGCAGGGACGCCTGGCGGGCCGTCGAACGTGGAGGCCCGACTCGGTTCGGGCGAGCGTTACGCGCCCTCGCGCCAGGCGGACAGGTCCACCGGCCGCAGGCGGGGGCTCGCAGTGCGCCCGGGGATGCGCCCGCGCTTCGCGATCGGGCTGCCGTCGATCTCCTTGATGTCGCCCGTGAAGTCGATCGGCGTGGCGCCCGAGATGTAGGAGCCCACGGCGAACGAGTCCACCGGCGCGTCCAGCTCCTTGAAGTACCGGATCCGGTCGGGATTGAGGCCGCCCGAGACCACGATCGTCACGTGGCCGAAGCCGGCCTGGTCGAGCCGCGCCCGGATCTCGGTCACCAGGTCAGCGGTCACCCGGCCGCGCTCCGAGGGCGTGTCGAGGCGGATGCCGTACAGCTTGTCGCCCAGCGCGTGGGCGACGCGGAGCGCCTCCTCGGCCTCGTCCTTGAACGTGTCGACCAGGACGATGCGGGGCACGTCGGGCTCCAGGTCGCGGTCGAAGGCCTGCGCCGCCCGGACCGTGTCGCCCAGGATCAGGACGAGCGAGTGGGGCATCGTCCCGGTCGGGTTGAGGTTCGCCAGGCGCGCCCCGGCCGGCGTGGACGCCCCGACGCAGCCCCCCACGATCGCCGCGTAGTCCAGGACGTCGGTGACGTCGGGGTGGACGTGGCGAGCCCCGAAGCTGATGACCGGCTGGGGAGCCGCGGCCTCCACGCACTCGCGGGCCGCGGTGGCCCAGCCGGTGGCCTGCGCCATCATCCCCAGGACCGCGGTCTCGTAGAGCCCGAAGACCCGGTAGCGGGCCTCGATCCGGAGGACGATCTCCTTGGGCGTGACGACGTCGCCGTCGTCGAGCGCCTCCACCTTCGCGCCCGGCTCGTGGGCCAGCACGTGGCCGATGAGGTTCTGCGCCTCGCCCATGCCGCACAGCACGGCGTCCTCGCGGCAGAAGACCTCCATCACGACCACCGGGTCCAGGCTCTCCTGGTCGAGGATCGAGTTGGCCCGGGCGAAGTAGACGTCGGCGGTGGCGCCCGACAGGATCTCGTGCGAGGGGCGGGTGCGCTGCAGGCCCATCAGGCGCGCCCCGGTGCCGGGGCGAGGGACGGGGTCACGACGGTTCCGCTCCTTCCTCGTCGACCGGCGGGCCGGCTGGTCCGGCGCCGGGCTCGGGGCTCGGGACTGCACCGGCTGGTCCGGCGCCGGGCTCGGCGCCCGGGGCTGCGCCGGCATCGGCGCCGGGGGCTGCGCTGGCCGGGAGTGTAGCGTACCGATCCGGCCCGGCCGGGACGGCTGCCCGGCGCCGCCGGCGTCGACGGGCGACGAGCAACAGCACCACGAGCGCCACCAGCACGACGCCAACGATCGACCCGATCAGCAGCGCCTTCTGGCGGCCGCGCTCGGGCGCCGCCGCGAGCGTGGACGATACGGCCGCGGCCCGCTCGGCGGCGATCGCCGGGTCGCCGGCCTCCCACGCGTCGCGGGCGGCCTCGAGGTCGCCGTCGGGGTCCGTCCCGTCGAGGCCCAGCGTCACCTGCCAGTCGCGGGGCGCCGCGGCAGCGTCCCCGGCCACCTCCACCGCCTCGAGCG
>CAYJOH010000108.1:0-7455 GCA_964371685.1 uncultured Anaerolineaceae bacterium | reverse complement strand
CCCTCGAGCGACGCCGACGACCTCGACGACCTCCCGTTCTGACGATCCTCCCGCGGCCCTGAGCCGCCCCGGCGGGCCGTCCCGCCACCAGCATCCAGGAGACCCGATCCATGCCCCCCCGCACGACGAAGAAGCGCGACGACTACTACCGCGATCGCCGCCGCCGGAAGGTCTGCTCCTTCTGCGCGGACAAGACCGTGGTGATCGACTACAAGGAGGTCAACCGCCTCCGCCGCTACCTGTCCGAGCGTGCCAAGATCGAGCCGCGCCGCAAGACGGGGACCTGCGCCGCGCACCAGCGGGAGCTGGCGGTCGCGCTCAAGCGCGCGCGCCACGTGGCGCTCCTGCCGTACGCGCCGCAGCACCTGCGCCCCTGATGTCCCGGGCCGACGGGTCGCTCGCAGCGACTCGCCGGCCCCCGAAGGGGTGATCACCTGAGATGACCGCGGGGCTGATCCTGCTCGCCGGCGGCGCGGCCGCCGGCCTGTTCGGCTCGCTGCTCGGGCTCGGCGGTGGCCTCCTGATCGTGCCGCTGCTGACCCTGGGCTTCGGCATCCCGCTGCGCGAGGCGGTCGCGGTGTCGCTGGTGTCGGTGATCGTGACCTCGAGCGCCGGCGCCGGCGTCTACCTTCGGCGCCACGTGGCGAACCTGCGGCTCGGGATGGTCCTCGAGCTGTTCACGGCCACGGGGGCCCTGGCCGGCGGCCTGATCGCGTTCCTGCTCGACGAGCGGGTCCTGGCCGGCCTGTTTGCCGTCCTGCTCACGTGGGTCGCCGTCTCGATGGCCCGCCAGGGTGCCGCGCCGGCCGCGGGCCCGGTCGTCGCCCCGGGGCCAGCGACGGACGACGAGGAACCGGCGGCCCCCGACCCCGGCAACGGGCCCTCGGGCGAGCCCGTCGCGGTCGTCGCCCCGCCGGAGCCGGCACCAGGGGAGCCGGACATCGTGACCCGCCTCTCCGGCCCGGGCTACCGCGTGCGCCGGGTCCGGTTCGGGATGGCGGCGTCCGTCGGCGCCGGTGTGGTCTCCGCGCTGCTGGGCGTCGGCGGCGGGATCGTGAAGGTGCCCGTGATGCATCTCGCCATGGGCGTGCCGCTCAGGGTCGCCACCGCGACCAGCAACATGATGATCGGCGTCACGGCGACGTCCTCGGCCGTGATCTACCTGCTGCGCGACGAGATCGACCCGTACGTCGCGGGCCCGACCGCCCTGGGCGTGTTCGCCGGGGCCTCGATCGGGTCGCGGATCGCGAGCCGCGTCGACGTGCGCATCCTGCGCTGGCTGTTCGTCGCCGTGATGGCGTACACGGCGTTCGAGATGGCGCGCCGGGCGCTGGGCCTGTGAGCACGCCGCCGCCCGTCGCCGGGCCTGTGAGCACGCCGCCGCCGGCCACGCCCCGCACCGGCGACCCGGGGCCTGCGATCGAGACGCTGGTCGCGCGGCTGCTCGTGATCGGGACCTGGGTGGCCGTGGCCCTCGTGCTGGCCGGCGTCCTCGCGATGCTGGCGACCGGCGTGGACCCCCTGGTCCACGGCGAGCGCCCGGTGTTCGACCCCGGCAGCATCCCGGCGGACCTGCTGGCGCTCCGTCCCACCGGCTTCCTGTGGGCTGGCCTGCTGGCCGTGCTCCTGCTGCCGATCGGCCGGGTCGTGGTCTCGGGCATCGGCTTCCTCGTCGCCCGTGACCGCCGGCTGGCGCTCGTGTCGCTCGCCGTGCTGGTCGTCGTCATCGTCTCGGTCGTGGCCGCGCTCGGGCTGGAGGGATAGGGTGGACCTGCTCGTCCTCGCCGTCGCCTTCATGGTGATCCTCGCCGGCGCGGAGCTGTTCACGAACGGCATCGAGTGGTTCGGCCGCAAGCTGGAGCTCGCCGAGGGTGCCGTCGGGTCCGTTCTGGCCGCCGTCGGGACCGCGCTCCCCGAGACGATGATCCCGCTGATCGCGATCCTGTTCGGGTCGGGAAGCGAGGCGTCTCATGACGTCGGCATCGGGGCGATCCTGGGCGCCCCGTTCATGCTCTCGACGCTCGCGATGTTCGTCACCGGCGTGGGCGTGCTCGCGTTCCGGCGCCGCCGCCCGACCGGCACCCGGATGCCCGTGGACACGGTGGTCCTGGTCCACGACATCCGGTACTTCGTGGTCGCCTACGCGCTGGCCATCGGCGCGGCGTTCCTGCCCCCGGAGCTGGGCGCGGGCAAGCTGGTCGTGGCGGCCCTGCTGATCGGGGTCTACGCCTGGTACGTCAAGGCGCACTTCGAGGCCGACCCCGAGGTGGACGCCGAGGACCTCGCCCCGCTCCGCTTCCGCCGCCTCGACCGGCGGGGCCTGCGCCACAACCCGGACGTGCCGCGGCTGCGGGTCGTGGGCCTCCAGGTCCTGGCCGCCCTGGCCGCGATCATCGGCGGCGCCTGGCTGTTCGTGGGCGCGGTGGAGCACCTGGCCTCGGCGCTGGGGGTCAACGAGATCATCCTCGCGCTGGTCATCGCCCCCATCGCCACCGAGCTGCCCGAGAAGTTCAACTCGCTGATCTGGGTCCGGCAGGGCAAGGACACGCTCGCGATGGGAAACATCACGGGCGCGATGGTGTTCCAGTCGGCCATCCCCACGGTGGTCGCGCTCGTGTTCGCGCCGGCCGCCTGGACCGTGACCGGCGACTCGCTGGTCGCGTTCGCGAGCGCGGGCATCGCGTTCCTGGCCGTCGGCGGGGTGTTCCTGCCGATGTGGCGCCGGGCGCGCCTGGACGGGCGCGCGCTGCTCGTGGGCGGGGTGTTCTACGTCGCCTACCTGGGTCTCGTGGGGCTCGAGATCGGCGGGGTCATCTAGCCCCGTTTGCGGGCCGTTCGGCCGCAGAGCGGGGCCGAATCTGCGTGCTAGACTCGGCCGACCTTGTGAGCCATCCCGAGCGGCCCCGGGCCGCCTCGTCGCGACTGGAGCCGTCCATGCTCACCCAGCAGCCGTCAACGTCCCCGGCGCCCGCGCCGGCGCGAACCCTCGATGACCTGATCGCCTACTTCGAAGGCGACTGGGTGCCGCTCAAGGACGCCAAGGTCAGCATCATGACCCACGCGTTCATGTACGGCACGGCCACCTTCGAGGGCATCCGGGCCTACTGGAACGCGGACCAGGGACGCCTCTACGGGCTGTTCATCCGGGAGCACGTGGAGCGGATCCGCAAGTCGGCGCGGATCCTGCTCATGGACCCCGTGCCGTCGGTGGACGAGCTGGCCTCGATCGTGGTCGAGACGGCCCGCCGGAACGACTTCCGCGAGGACGTCTACATCCGCCCGTCGTTCTACAAGAGCACCCGCGCGATCGGCGTCAAGCTCCACCACCTGGAGCACGAGCTGTACGTGATCACGGTGCCGTTCGGGAACTACATCGACATCGAGAAGGGCGTCCGGCTCCAGACCTCGACCTGGCGGCGGAACGCGGACGAGGCGCTGCCGGCCCGCGGCAAGATCGTGGGCGGCTACGTGAACATGGCGTTCCAGAAGTCCGAGGCGGAGCTCAACGGCTTCGACGAGGCCCTGGTCCTGACGCCCGACGGCCACGCGTCGGAGGCCTCGGCCGCCAACCTGTTCATCGTCCGTGACGGGACCGTGATCACGCCGCCGGTGTCGGACGACATCCTCGAGGGCGTGACCCGCAAGGCGATCATCGGCCTCGCCCAGGACCTCGGGCATCCGGTGGAGGTGCGCTCCATCGACCGGTCGGAGCTGTACATCTGCGACGAGGTGTTCCTGTGCGGGACCGGCGTCCAGGTCAGCCCGGTGATCGAGGTCGACCACCGCGCGGTGGGGACGGGCCAGATCGGGCCGATCTCCCGTCAGGTCAGCGAGCGCTACTTCGCGGCCGTGCGCGGCAACCTGCCCGAGTACCGCCACTGGCTGACGCCGATCGACCCGGCCTGACGGCCCGGCGCTGGCGCAGGCCCGGGCTCAGCCGGGCGTGTCAACCTCGAGGTCGGGGGCGTCCCGGCCCAGCGTCACGACGATGTCCGCGGTGACGTCCGGGTCCGTCGCCACGGTCGCCTTCGCGCCCAGGACGCGCTCGAGGTAGGCGATCGTCTCGGCCATCCCGGCCTCGGCCCCGTTGTACACGACGATCTTCGTGGTGGCCGCGTTGGGACCCTGGCCCCGGACCGGCGCCGAGGCCTCGAGGCCGTCGTAGGCGAGGTAGTCCGCGACCCGGGTGGCGAGCCCGTTGCGCCCCGACGCGTTGAGCACCCACACCTGGGCGCCCTCGGCCGCGAGCCGCTCCCGGAGCGCGAGCTGCTCCGCGGACAGGCTGAACGCCTCGCGGACCGCGCTTCGGATCCGGGCGACGCGCGGCGTGATGATGTAGCCGCGGTCCGAGTTCGCGTACTCGGTGGCGTAGAACGGGGGCGCGAACACGTACGAGCGGACGTTCTTCGTGTCCACGCTGTCGGCGAGCGACAGGAGGCGCGCCACGTCACCGGTCTTGATGTCGGTCTTGACCGACTGGCTCAGCGTCTTCACGAGGCTGTCCAGGTTCGCCATCACGGCCCGTGCGTTCATCTGGTCCTTGAGCGAGATCAGGACGCGCTGCTGGCGGCGCCCGCGATCGAAGTCCCCGCCCTGGGCCCGGTGCCGCGACCGGGCGTAGATCAGGGCCTCGCTGCCGGTCATGTGCTGCGGGCCGGCCGGGATGTAGACGCGGCGCAGCGTCCCGGTGCCCGCCGGGTAGGTGCTCTCGGCGACCGGGATCTGGACGTTGATCTGGACGCCGCCGACGGTGTCCACGACCTCCCGGAAGCCCTGGAAGTTGACCATCACGTAGTACGGGATCTCGAGCCCGTACAGCTCGCCGAGCAGCGCCTTGAGCGAGTTGAAGCCCCGTGCCTGGGCCGTCTGCCCGGGCCACAGGTCCTCGCGGCTGCGGTTCTGCATGAACCAGCTGTTGATCTTGCCCCGGTAGACGCTGCCCCACACCCGCTGCGCGTTCTGCGGCACGGGCACGTCCACCATGTCCCGGGGGACCTGGAACATCGCGACCTGGCCGGTGACCGGGTCCACGGACACCACGATCAGGGTGTCCGTGTTGAACGTCCGCTCGCCCTGGCGCTGGTCGACGCCGACCAGCAGGATGTTCAGGCGCTCCTTGCCGTCCCAGGGCGGCAGGGTGGCGGCCTGCGTGCCCACGGCGCCGCTGGAGATCGGCCCCACGTCCACGGACGGCTCGGGCGACTCGCCCTCGTCGGGGGTCGCCGAGGGGTCCCCGGACTCGCCCGGTCCCGGGGTCTCCTCGGGCTCCTCGCAGGAGGCGTCGCCGGCCTCGCTGAACACGCAGTTGACGAGCTCGAGGGCCATCACGTTGTAGCGCGCCACGGCGAGGTGGCCGCCGGCCACGACCAGGAGCACGGCGAGCAGGCCGGCCAGCGACAGCGGGCTGAGCGGCAGGCGCGCCCGCCCGGCCCGTCCGCCGGCCGACGCGTCCACGGCGTTGAGGTAGCGGGCCACCTGCCACGCGTCCACGACCGCGACCAGCCGGTACACGAGCGCGATCACGTTGACCGCGAAGATCGCGATCAGGACCGGCTGCTGGATCACGAAGCCGAGCAGCTCGATCCGATCGGACCGGAGCAGGATCCCGGCCAGCAGCGCCAGCGACAGGAACGGCACGGCGGCGAACGCGAGGCCGCGCGTCACGGCGCCCGCGTACGCGTGCCCGAGACCGGGGAACACCAGCGACAGGAACGCCGCGGCGAACGCAGAGCGCGACCGCGGGGACGGTCGCGGAGAGGTCGTCATCGGGCGGGATGATACGCCGCGCGCCGGATCGGGGTTCGCGGGCGGGCCTGACGGCGGCCCACGGCGGCCATGGCGGCCGCGCGACCGGCCCACGTTCCGTAGACTGGTCATCCGCCGCGGCGAGCCCACGACCGCGCGGCGATCCGCGAGGCCCGATGTTCCGACCCGTCACCGCCAAGCCCGACTTCGTCGCCCAGGAGCACGAGCTGCTCCGCCAGTGGGCGGATCGGCGCACCTTCGCGCGCCTGCGTGCGCAGAACGAGGGCGGCCCGCGCTGGAGCTTCCTCGACGGGCCGATCACTGCCAACAACCCGATGGGCGTCCACCACGCCTGGGGTCGCAGCTACAAGGACCTCTACCAGCGGTTCCACGCCATGCTCGGCCAGGACCAGCGGTACCAGAACGGCTTCGACTGCCAGGGGCTGTGGGTCGAGGTCAACGTGGAGCGCGACCTCGGCTTCACCTCCAAGCGGGACATCGAGGCCTACGGGATCGCGCCGTTCGTCAGCCTGTGCAAGCAGCGGGTGCTGACCTACGCCGCCCG
Organism: uncultured Anaerolineaceae bacterium; assembly: GCA_964371685.1. Taxonomy (GTDB): domain Bacteria; phylum Chloroflexota; class Limnocylindria; order Limnocylindrales; family CSP1-4; genus CAIXZV01. The sequence continues at coordinate 1,145 of CAYJOH010000108.1, read as the reverse complement.
TCAGACCGAGCAGAGCGTCCGGCTGGGCTATTGGATGGACTGGAACGACCCCAGGGAGCTGCTCCGGCTCCGCGACCTGCTCGCCGCGGATCCCGCGCAGGTGATTACGGTCGAGGGGCCCGGCGGGCCGGTCACGGACACCGTGGAGATGATCGTCGGCCGGCTGGGGATGCCGGAGCTGGGCGGCAGCTACTTCACGTTCAGCAACGAGAACAACGACCTGATCTGGGGGTTCCTCGCGGAGTGCCACCGCCGCGGCTGGGTGTACCGCGGCCACGACACGATGCCCTGGTGCCCGCGCTGCGGCACGGGCCTGTCCCAGATGGAGATGAACGAGGGCTACCAGGACCGCGAGGACCCGGGGCTCACCGTCCGGTTGCCGCTCCTCGACCGCCCGGGCGAGTCGCTGCTCGTCTGGACGACCACCCCCTGGACGCTGGCCGCCAACGTCGCCGCGGCGGTGGGCGCGGACCTGCGGTACGTCAAGGTCCGCCAGGGCGAAGACGCGTTCTGGCTGGGCAAGGGGACGCTCAAGCAGGCGCTCCGCGGTCCGTTCCAGGTGCTGGAGGAGCGGGCCGGCTCGGAGCTCGCCGGGTGGCGCTACGAGGGCCCGTTCGACGACCTGCCGGCGATCCGCGACGCGTTCGCGGCGGCGGGGTACGAGCACCGCGTCGTGACCTGGGACGAGGTCGGCGAGGAGGAGGGGACCGGCATCGTGCACGTCGCGCCCGGCTGCGGCGCCGAGGACTACCAGCTGGGCGTCGCGCTGGGGCTGCCGGTCGTCGGCCCGATCGACGAGGACGGGCGCTACTACGACGGGTTCGGCTGGCTCTCGGGCCGCGAGGCGCCCGGCGTGACCGAGGCGATCATCGACTCGCTCGAGCAGCGCCGGTTCTTCTACCACCTCGAGCCCTACAGCCACCGCTACCCGCACTGCTGGCGCTGCGGCACGCCGCTGCTGTTCCGGCTCGTGGACGAGTGGTACATCAGCATGGGTGAGACCTACTCGCGACCGCGCGAGCAGCTGACGAAGGCCGAGGTGGACGCGAGCCTTCGCTACCAGATCATGGAGGTCGTGGACCGGATCCGCTGGATCCCGGGCTTCGGCTACGAGCGGGAGCTGGACTGGCTCCTCAACATGCGCG
>CAYJOH010000107.1:6123-7506 GCA_964371685.1 uncultured Anaerolineaceae bacterium | reverse complement strand
CGCCGGGCGCAGGCGATCTCCAAGGTCGTCCTGGCGGCATCGTGGCGCCGCGACCCGGCCTGGCGGGACGTCCGGATCGCCTTCGGTTCCGTGGCGGCCACGCCGGTCCGCGCCACGGCGGCGGAGGCGGCGCTCGAGGGCGCCCCGCCGAGGCCCGAGGCCATCGACCGGGCGGTGGCGGCGCTGCTGGGCGAGCTCCACCCGATCGACGACGTGCGCTCGACGGCCGCCTACCGGCTGGAGGTCTCGGGCCGGATCCTGCGCCGGCTGCTGGAGGATGCCTCGTGACCGCGATGGGCGACAACCGCTACGGCAAGCAGGCGATCCGGCTGGTCAAGGTCGTCCGCGGGCAGGACGGCCACGAGGTGCGGGACCTGACCGTCGGCGTCACACTCGAGGGCGACTTCGCCGCCTCCTACACCGATGCCGACAACTCGCTCGTGATCGCCACCGACACCATGAAGAACACGGTCTACGCGTTCGCCCCCGAGCACCTCACGGGCGCCATCGAGGCGTTCGGGCTCGTCCTCGGCCGCCAGTTCTCCGGGGCGCCCCAGGTGGATCGTGCGACGGTCACGATCGCGGAGCACGGCTGGGAACGGCTGCCCGGCGCGAGCGGGCCGGCCCCTGACGCCTTCCGGCGCTCCGGCGCGGCGACGCGGACCGCGACCGTCGCCGTCTCGCGCGACGGCGAGGCCGTCGAGTCGGGCGTGACCGACCTCGTGGTAATGAAGACGACGAAGTCGGCGTTCTCGGGCTTCCCTCGCGACCGCTACACGACCCTGCCGGAGGTCTCGGACCGGCTCCTGGCGACGAAGGTGACCGCGTCCTGGCGGCACGACGACGCGGACGTGGACTGGGCGGCGAGCCGCCTGGGGGTGACCCGGACCCTGCTCGAGGTGTTCGCCGACCACCACAGCGAATCCGTCCAGCACTCGATCTGGCTCATGGGCCGGGCGATCCTCGACCGCCATCCGGGGATCGCCGAGGTGCGGATGAGCCTGCCGAACCTCCATCACTGGATGGTCGACCTGTCGCCGTTCGGCGGCACGAACGCCGGCGAGCTCTTCGTCGCCACGACCGAGCCGCACGGCCTGATCGAGGCGACCGTCCGCCGCGAGACGCCCGTCCCGTGAGCACCGGACTGCCGGGGGTCGAGGTCGTGGGGCCGCCGGTCGCGGGCGACGAACGGGTCCTCACGCCCGACGCCCTGGCGTTCGTCGCCGATCTCGAGCGCCGGTTCCGCGACGAGCGGGCCGCGCTGCTCCGGCGGCGCGCCGAGCGCCATGCCGCCATCGACGCGGGCGCCATGCCCGGCTTCCTGCCCGAGACGGCGGACGTCCGGGCCGCCGGCTGGCGGGTCGCGCCGGCGCCGGCGGACCT
>CAYJOH010000107.1:0-6113 GCA_964371685.1 uncultured Anaerolineaceae bacterium | reverse complement strand
GACGACCGGCGCGTCGAGATCACCGGCCCCGCCGAGCCGAAGATGATGATCAACGCCCTCAACTCGGGCGCGCGGGTGTTCATGGCCGACCTCGAGGACGCGCTCAGCCCGACCTGGGAGAACATCGTCGGCGGCCAGGCCGCGATCGCGGAGGGCGTGCGGCGGACCCTGCGCCTCGATACCCCGGACAAGGCATACCGGCTCGCCGACCGGACGGCCACGCTCGTCGTGCGACCGCGGGGCTGGCACCTCGACGAGCGGCACCTGCTGGTCGACGGGCGCCCGGTGTCGGCCAGCCTGCTCGACGCCGGCCTGTACCTGTTCCACGACGCCGCCGAGGCCCTCGCCCGCGGCTCGGGGCCCTACCTCTACCTGCCGAAGCTCGAGTCGCACCTCGAGGCGCGGCTGTGGAACGACGTCTTCGTCCACGCCCAGGACGCCCTGGGGGTGCCGCGCGGCTCCGTCCGGGCCACGGTGCTGATCGAGACCATCCTCGCCGCGTTCGAGATGGACGAAATCCTGTTCGAGCTGCGCGAGCACGCGGCGGGCCTCAACGCCGGGCGCTGGGACTACCTGTTCAGCATCATCAAGCGGTTCCGTGACCGGCCCGGGTTCGTCCTCCCCGACCGCGGGCAGGTCACGATGGCCGTGCCGTTCATGCGCGCCTACGCCCGGCTGCTGGTCGCGACCTGCCACCGGCGGGGCGCACACGCGATCGGCGGGATGTCGGCGTTCATCCCCAACCGGCGCGAGCCGGCGGTGACGGCCAACGCCCTGGCCATGGTCCGCGAGGACAAGGAGCGCGAGGCCGGCGACGGCTTCGACGGCACGTGGGTGGCCCACCCCGACCTGGTCCCGGTCGCGATCGCCGAGTTCGACCGCGTGCTGGGCGCCCGGCCGCACCAGAAGGCGGCGCCCGGCGACCCCGCGGTCACGGCGTCCGCCCTGCTGGACATCGCGGTCGCGGGCGGCCGGGTGACCGAGGCGGGCGTCCGCCAGAACGTGAGCGTCGCGATCCGCTACCTCGACGCGTGGCTGCGGGGCAACGGCGCGGCCGCCATCGACAACCTGATGGAGGACGCGGCGACGGCGGAGATCAGCCGGTCCCAGCTGTGGCAGTGGCGCCGGCACGCGACGGTGCTGGACGACGGGACGACGTTCGACGACGCGCGCTACCGGGCGATCCGCGACCAGGAGCTGGCGCGGCTCGGCCGCGACACGGGCCGCGTCGCCGAGGCGGCCGGGCTGCTCGACGGCCTCGTGCTGGCCGGCGATTTCCCGGAGTTCCTGACCCTCGGGGCCTACGCCCGGCTCGACTGATCGACGAACCCGGCGATCGCGGTCCGCCACCGGTCCGGGCGTCAGCGCATCGGGCCCAGCGACCGCCCGACGAACCTCCCGAACCCGCGCCGCCCGACAAACGCCCTGTCGCGCACGACGAACGCGCCGCGGACGAGCGTGGACCGCACGGCACCGCGCACCTCGCGTCCCTCGTACGGCGTGTAGTCGCTGGCGTGGTGGAGGTCCGCCGCCCGGATCGTGCGCCGGGCGTCCGGGTCGAACAGCACGAGGTCCGCGTCCCGGCCGACCTCGATCGCGCCCTTGGCCGGCATCCCGAACAGCGCCGCGGGCGTCGTGGACAGCAGGTCGACGAGCCGCTCCACGGGGAGCCGGCCCGTCGCGACCCCGGCGTCGTACGTGACCGCGAGCAGGGTCTCGATCCCCGGTCCGCCGTTCGAGATCCGGTCGAACGACTCGCGCCAGGTCCGCTTCTCGATCCCGGCCCGATCCGGGACATGGTCGGTCGCGACGAGCGACAGCGAGCGGTCCTCCAGGCCGGCCCACAGCGCGTCCGGGTGTCCCGCCGGCCGGAGCGGCGGCGAGATCACGTACCGGGCGGCGTCCTCGGGTGGCAGAGCGTACCGGTCGTCCGTCAGCGCGAGGTAGTGGGGGCACGTCTCGGCGAACACGGGCAGGCCGTCCGCTCGCGCGGCACGGACCTCGGCCAGGGCGTCGGCCGAGGACAGGTGGACCACGTACAGCGGCGCGTCGGCCGCCCGGGCCAGCGCGATCGCCCGCCGCGTGGCCTCGGCCTCCACGTACGGCGGGCGCGACGAGGCATGGAACGCCGGCCCGGTCTCGCCGGCGGCCAGGTGGCGCGCGGTGAGCGCCTCGAGGATCGTGCGGTTCTCGCAGTGCACCCCGAGCATGCCGCCGGCGCCCGCCGCCGCCCCGAGCAGCCCGAGCAGCGCCGCGTCGTCGACGCCGAAGTCGTAGACCATGAACGCCTTGAACGTCGGCACGCCGGCGGCGACGAGGTGGGGGATCTCCGCGGCCGCGTCAGCGTGCGAGGCGGTGATCACGGCGCTCAGGCCGACGTCGATGGCGGCGTCCGACGCCGTCGCGGCGAGCCACTCGCGGAGCCCCACCCGCAGCGACCGCGCCGCCGCCGGCGACGATCCGGTACCCGGGTTGTTGAACGCGAGCAGGGTCGTGGTCCCGCCGAAGGCCGCGGCCACGGAGTCGCGGAACCACCGGTCCGGCTCCGCGTCGGTCGCCACCCGTGCGTGGGTGTGCACGTCGACGACGCCCGGCAGCACGAGCAGCCCCGTTGCGTCCACGACCTCGCGCGCGCCCGCCGCCGGCCCCGCCAGGTCCGGCTCGACGGCCGAGATCCGTCCGCCCGTCACGGCGACGTCGGCTCGGAACGACCGGGCCGCCGTGACGACCGTGCCGCGGCGGATGACGAGGTCGGGGGTCACCCTGCGGCCCTCAGCCGGCCTCGGCGATCTCGATCTCCTGCGCCCCGTCCCACAGGCAGCGGCGGCCCACCTCGCGCAGCCGGTCCTCCCAGCCGTCGTCGGGCAGGACCGTCGCGAAGTGGTTCGCGGCCAGCTGCCCGACCTTCGAGGACGTCGTGCAGGCGCCGTACGGGAAGAAGATCTCGCACTCGCTGATCCCGCCCGGGTACAGGGCGAGCTGGCCGGGTGCGGGGTGCGACGTGTGGTGCTCCCAGCCGACGTCGGGGCGGAGGTCGCCGTACGGGATCCAGGTCGATTCGCCGCTCCAGCGGCAGTGGATCAGCCGGGCACGCAGCGGCAGCATCGCCCGGATGACCGCGATCGTCGCCGGGGCCTCGGGCTCCCAGCGGGCGCTAAAGTGCAGGTCACCAACGCGGATCGACAGGACGCTCATCGGCGGAGGATACCCGGTGGCCGAACACCCCCCGACGATCACCACGCACGTCCTCGACACGGCGCAGGGCACCCCCCGGCCCGGCGTGCGCGTCCGCGTGTGGCGTGCGACGGACGCGTCTGGCGAGCGGCACGACCTCGTCGCGGGCGCCGTGACCGACGGGGACGGGCGGGTCCGCGACCTCCTCGCCGGGACGCCGCTTCAGGCCGGGACCTACCGCCTCGAGTTCTCGCTGGGCGACGGGTTCTTCGCTCGCCTCGCCGTGGACGTCAGGATCGACGACGCCACCCGCAGCCATCACGTCCCGGTCCTGCTGGCGCCGTTCGCGCTCACGACATACCGGGGCTCGTGACGGCCGGGCGGTGACATCCGTCGCGTGGCTCGACGCGCTCGATGACGCGGCCTGCGCCGCCGCGCTCGCCCCCCTGTTCGAGGGCGCGCCACGGTTCCTCGCTCGCCTGTGCGCCGCGCGGCCATTCGGTGACCCGCCCACGCTGCTGCGCCGCGCCCGCGAGATCGCTCGGTCCATGCCCGAGGACGAGCAGCTCGAGCTCGTTGACGCCCACCCGCGGCTCGGTGCCCCATCGGGCTCCGTGTCGGCGGCGTCGTTCATGGAGCAGGGGTACGACCGCGTGGGGGGGGGGGGGGCCGCGGAGTCGGGGCGCCGACGCGTGGACGCCGAGCTGGCGCGGCTCAACGCGGCCTACGAGGCCCGGTTCGGGTTCCGCTACTGCGTGTTCGTGGCCGGGCGGCCGCGCGCCGCGCTGCTCCCCGAGCTCGCCGCGGCGCTCGACGCGGACCGGGCGTCGGAGCTGGCGCGCTCGCTCGAGGCGGTCGTGGACATCGCCGCGGACCGGCTCCGCCACTCCTCGGCGAGCAGCCCGTAGAGGTACTCGCTCGCCCACGCCGGCCCGTCGTGGAAGCTCTCCCGGAGCTCGCCCTCGCGGCGGAAGCCCAGCCGCTCCAGCAGCCGCCACGAGGCCTCATTGCGGGTGTCGCAGTCGGCGCACACCTTGTGCTTGCCGCGGTCCTCGAACAGGTAGCGCAGGAGCGCCCCGACCGCCTCGGTCGCGAAGCCGCGGCCCTGGGCCGCCGGGTCGAGCGTGAACCCGATGTCCGCGACGAGCGGCTCCTCCGCGCGCGGCCGGAGCACGCAGTCGCCGACCAGGGATGCGGGGGCCGCGCGGGTCGCGATCGCGAGCTGGTACCACTCGCCCGGCTCGTCCGGGTGATGCTCGGCCATCCAGTCCACGAATGCCCGGGCGCGCTCCACCGGGTAGGGCGCGTCCCACGACTGGTAGCGGGCGACCTCCGGCAGCGAGCGGTACCGGGCGAACGCCTCCGCGTCCGTCGCGGCGAAGCGCCGGATCACGAGGCGCGGGGTCACCAGCCGCTCGAAGGTCGCATCCATCGGCGTGGATCGTACGACGCGGCGCTCGTCAGGCTGCGCGGTCCGGCGAGCCGCGGCCACGCGCCGGGCGCCGGCGTGACACGCGCCCGGCCGCCAGCCCCTCGCGCGACCGGCGGGCGCGCGCCCGGTCGACGCCCAGCAGGTCGTCCGCCCATGCGCCCACGCCGGACCACACCCGGTCCGCGCCGGCCGCCAGGAAGGCGCCCTCGGCCGTAGTCCCGCCGATGGCGACGCGCGGCGCGCCGGCCGCGGCGGCCATCTCGAGGTCAACGGGGGTATCGCCGACGTAGACACTGTCCGCGGGCTCCACGCCCAGGTCGCCGAGGGCCCGGAGCAGGGCCTCGGGATGGGGCTTGCCGTTGGCGACGTCGTCCGCGAACCACGCCGTCTCGAACAGGTCCTCGAGGTTCAGGCGACGCAGGTTCGGCTCCACGACGTTGCGCGTCGATGCCGTCACGAGGCCCAGCCGGACGCCGCGGCGCTGCAGCCGCCGGAGGGCGCCCCGGGCCCACGGCAGGGCCCTCGGGCGGGCCGACCGCATCTCCTCGGACCACCGGACCGCGGTCGCGTGCCACAGGTGCTCGGGGATCCCCAGCTCCCGGTACGAGGAGCGCCAGTCCGGCGTGTACCGTTCCCGGAACCACTCGCGGCTCATCGTGATGCCCAGCTCGCCCAGCACGACCACGTTCGCCCGGTAGATGAGCTCCAGCGTGTCGACGATCGTGCCGTCCCAGTCGAACAGCGCGGCGGCGGGCAGGGTGCGGGTGGTGGTCACGCCCGAATCGTAGGGGAGATCAGCCGGCCAGGCCGAGCGCGATCGCCACGACGCCGAAGCCGCCGATGATCAGCGCGGACGCGACGTTCAGCCCCCGGATCACCCGCGGGGTCAGCCGCGCCCGGAGCCCGGCGACGAGCCCCGTGAGGACGGCCCACCAGGCCACGGAGCCCAGGAACACGCCCGCCACGATGGAGACCGCGCCACCGGTCCCGGCCGATCCAGCGCCGAGGCTCGCGAACAGCGCCGCGAACGACAGGATCGTGGCCGGGTTGGTCAGCGTGAGCCCGACCATCGTGGCCCAGGCGCCCAGCGGCCCGTCGAACCGCCCGCGGTCCGCCCGCTCGACCGGGCCCTCGCCCGGGGCCAGGGTGTCGCGGAGCGCCCGGCCGGCAAGCCCCAGGAGCACCGCGCCGCCCACGATCCCGAGCGGGCGGTCGATGCCCACCAGGGTCTCGGTGACGGCCGTCAGCCCGAACGCGGCCACCGCGCCGTAGGTCGCGTCGGCGGTCGCGACGCCCACGCCGGACACGAAGCCGTGCCGCCAGCCGCGGTCGATCGTGCGGCGGATGACGAGCAGCCCGATCGGGCCGAGCGCGAGGGCGACCGCGAACCCGATCGCGAGGCCGCGCAGGAACAGGCTGAGGTCCATGGAGGGGCGAGTATCGGGCCTCGCCCGGCCCGTGTCACACGGGCGCCGCGGCGCCGGGCGTCAGGGCGCCGGGGTGGGCG
>CAYJOH010000106.1:0-7560 GCA_964371685.1 uncultured Anaerolineaceae bacterium | reverse complement strand
GGCCCTTAAGCTTCGACGCCCGGAGGGAGTACCGACACCGGGATGCCGGTCACGTCCTTCCGGGCGCCCGTCGCGGCCGCCCTCGCGGGCTGCCACTCTGGCAACGAAGCGCCCGAAGCGACCGGAGAGCGTCGATCCTTGATGTGATCGCGGACCTGACGCCGGCGTGGCCTTGAGGTGATCTCGGCCGGCCGGGTGGAACGGGTTTGAGGCGATCGCCTCCGTTCCGGGCCTCCATCGGCCCCTTCGGGCAAGACCTACGGTATGGGGCGGGCGGCGCGGCACCAACCCGGTTTTCCACGAACCTGCGCCGGTGCGCGGCCAGCCCGTCCACGAGTTTCCCCCCGCTGTGGACGACCTGTGGACGACCGGGGTCACGGCGGCCTGTCTCCGGTCCGCAGGGACGCCTCACGTCCGCCGATGGCGGGCCCGGAGCAGGACGACGCCGTTGTGCGCCGGGGGACGACCGGCGCCGAGGGCGGCCAGGACCTCTCGCGTGTCGAGCGGGAACTCCGCCCGGATCGCGGCCGCGGCGTGGCGCAGCGCCTCCCGGTTCCGAACGGTGTCGTTCACGAGCAGCACGATCCGACCGACGCGAGGGTCGTCCCGGAGCTTCAGGTTGGCGCGCCGGACCACGGCGTCGACCGCGCCCATCCGGCTGATCGCCTCGATTCCGGTCCAGCCGTCCGGCGCAACCGCCACCGCATCCCAGGCGCGCCGATCGCCCTCGATGGGCAGCCCGACCTCGGTCCGCCACCCGACCGCACCGTGGAGCCGCGCATGGAAGGCCTCGAGCAGCGCCAGCTGGACGTGGTCATGGACGGGGCTGCCGCCGGGGTAGAGGCCGAGGCGCGCGTCGAGCCCCAGCACCGCCGCGGCCACCCAGATCTCCTCGACGGCCGGCGCCACCTCGAGCTGCTCGATCCGGCTGTATCGAGAGCGCGGGATCCCGGCCGCGAGCGCGGTCTCGCGCTGGCCGCGCCCCAGTGTGACCCGGGCATGGCGCAGCTCGTCAGCGACGTCCCCAAGCGTGCGCCTGGCGAGCCGGCGGGCGCGGTCGGCGGGGCGTTCGCGTGTCGGCATGACTCCATGATGTCGGTCGTCACTTCACGGGCGCTTACCCCAGGCCCCTCCGCCGGCGACCCGGCGGTGGCTCGCCCGGTGAGCCTCCGGATGCAGGAACGTGAAACCAGCACGCCCACGGTGCCAGATCGCGATCGGGAGGCGCGCTCCTTCATGATCTGGCGTGCCTGGCGCACGGACCAATGGCTCGACCATCCGGAGGCGCGCTGAGCGGACACGCCGGCCAAGGAGCAGTGATGCAACACGCCGGTCTGGGCCGGGGCTCAGGAGTGGGGGCAGGCGAGGGCCCGATGGCAGCGGCCAGGCGAGCCGAGCTCCAGGCGAGCCGAGCTCCCGGCGCCGGCTATCCGCCGAGGGCGAACATCTCCACCTTCGGCAGGTCGCGGGTGGCGGCGCTGCGCAGCTCCGAGTAGCGATCGACGCGGGCCCCCCATACCGCCCGGATGCGGGCCTCCAGCTCCGCGTCGGACTCGCCGGCCCGGAGCGGCGTCTTGAGGTCCACCCCCGACACCGCGAACAGGCAGGTGTACAGGTGCCCCTCCGCGGACAGCCGCGCGCGCGTGCAATCGGAGCAGAACGGGCGGGACACCGACGCGATGACGCCCACCTCGCCCGACCCGTCGCGGAACCGGTAGCGCCCGGCCACCTCGCCCCGGTAGTTGGCTTCGACCGGCTCGAGCGGCAGCTCGGCGTCGATGATCGCCAGGATCTCGTCGGCCGGCACCACGTCGTCGAGCCGCCAGCCGTTCGAGTGGCCGACGTCCATGTACTCGATGAACCGCAGGATCAGGCCATCGTCGCGCGCCCAGCGGACCAGGGGCAGGATCGACGACTCGTTCATCCCGCGCCGCACCACCGTGTTGACCTTGATCGGCGACAGCCCGGCGGATCGCGCCGCAGCGATCCCGTCCAGCACCCGCGAGACCGGGAAGTCCACGCCGTTCATGGCGCCGAACACCGCGTCGTCGAGCGAGTCGAGGCTGACGGTGATCCGCCCGAGGCCCGCCGCCGCCAGCGGCCCCGCCAGCGCCCGCAGCGCGGAGCCGTTGGTGGTGAGCGTGAGGTCGACCGGCGAGCCCTCCGGCGTCCGCAGCGCGGCCAGGTACCCGATCAGCACCGGCAGGTCGCGACGGACGAGCGGCTCGCCGCCGGTGATCCGCAGCTTCGCCACGCCCAGCCGGACGAACGCCGCCGCGACGCGGGCGATCTCCTCGAACGACAGGACCTGGTCGTGGGGCAGGAAGGCGAAGTCGCGGCCGAACACCTCCGCCGGCATGCAGTACGGGCACCGGAAGTTGCAGCGGTCGGTGACCGAGATCCGCAGGTCGCGCAGGGCGCGGCCGAACCGGTCCTCGACGCCGTCGCGGCCGTCGAAGGCGTCGGAGGGGGCCGGCGTCGCGGGCGACGGACCGGGCGCGGGACGCGGGGCTGGCTCCATCCCGACATGGTAGTCGGGCTGGCCGAAACCGCCGGCGAACGGGTCCGGAACCGCCCGCGAACGGGTCCGGAACGCCCGAAACGGCGGCTCGGGGCCCCGCCTGGTACCGGTGCGCCGAGGCGACGAACCACCCCTCCGGTACCACCGGAATGCCCCGCCAGTACCTCTAGCGACTCCACCGGAGCCCACTCGGCCGCCTATGGTGCGGCCACGCCCGCTTCTCGGCTTGCGAGTGCAGAGGACCCCACGCTCATGGCGACCACCGAAACTCGATCCGGCTTCCGCCTCCCCTGGAGCTCGGATCGATCCCGCGACGAAGCCCAGACCGACGCCCAGACCGACGGCCAGCCCGACGGCCAGCCCGCCGACGGCGAGGCGGCGGCAACGGTGGCCGTGCCCGAGCCCGAGCTGTCCGACGGCTCCGATCTCTCCGACGGCACCGAAGCCGCGGCCGAGGAGGCCTGGCCGGAGATCGACGTCAACGCACGTTTGCACCGGCTGGGCGCCGACGTCGAAGGGTCCGATCGGTCCAAGTCCCCTGCCCACACCCCCGAGGAGCCTGCTCGCATGGCCGAACCCGTCGCCGCCACCGTTGCTGCCCCGGCCGCGACGCCGAGGAAGCCGTCCAAGCTCATCGCCGACCTCGCCGCCGCCATGCGCGCCACTGCCGAAGTCGCGCGGGAGCAGTCGCTGTCCCAGGTCGAGGCCGAGGCCCGTGAGGTCGTCGAGCAGATCCGCGCCAGGTCCACGGACGGGACTGCCGCCCTGCGCCAGCGCTCGGACGACGACATCGCCGCGATCCGCGACTGGTCCAAGGCCGAGATCGCCCACATCCGCGAGGAGACCGATCGCCGGATCAGCCAGCGCAAGTCGCACCTCGAGGAAGAGATCGCCGCCCATGCGGCCACCATCGAGCGGCGCGTGGAAGAGGTCCAGGGCACGGTCGCCACCTACGAGACCGAGATGGCCGAGTTCTTCGAGCGGCTGCTCGGCGAGCACGACCCGGCCCGTCTCGCCGCGATGGCCGAGTCGATGCCCGAGCCGCCGTCCCTCGCGCTGTGGGACGAGTCCGCCGACCTCGACCCCGAGACCCCGCAGGCGGGGGTCGCGTCCGACGCCGTCGAGCCGACCGCGAGCCAGTCGATCGCCGAGGCGACCGACGACGCGGAGGTCATCGGCGCCGCCGAGGCCGTCGACGAGCCCGCGACCGGCACGCTCGAGGCGGAGGCCACGGCGACGACCGAGGCCACGACCGAGATTGAGGGCACGCCCGATGGCACGGCCGAGACCGATGGCACAGCAGCCGAGACCGGGAGCGGCGTCGAGGCGGGCGCCGAATCCAATGGCGCCTGGGCCGGCACGACGTGGGGCGACAACGGCGGCGGCTGGGACACGACCGCGCGCGGCGATGCCACGAGTACCGACGTCGCCGAGGACGCGGCCGCCGAGCCCGAGCCCGAGGCCGACGTGCCCCGCTGGGCCGCGACCGACACCAACGAGGGTGCCCCGGCCGAGGGAGGCGATCCAGTCGACCGCGGGTCGATCATGGCCGCGCTCGAGGCCGCCGCCGAGGCCGTCGTCGCCGCGGAGGCCGCCGCCGATTCCGCCGACCAGGCCGAGGCCGCCGCCGACGTGGCCGAGACCGCCGCCGAGCTCATCGTCGGGCGCGTGGATGCCGACGACGACCCCGGGCTCGATCCCGACACCGCCTTCGCCGCCCGGCTCGACGCCGGCGGCTTCGACGACGAGCCCTCGCTCGCCGACCGGCTGGCCAGTCTGCTGCCCGGTGGCGCGACGGTCGCCGACGCCACGCCCACCACCACCCAGGTGATCGTCACGGGCCTCGTGTCGGTCGCCAGCATCGCGAGCTTCAAGCGCCACCTCGGCCGCCTGCAGGGCGTGCAGTCCGTGTCCGTGGCGTCGGGGCCCGACGGCGAGTTCATGTTCAACGTCACGCACCGCACCGACGCGACGTTCCGGGATGCCATCCCGACGCTGCCCGGCTTCGGCGCCCGGGTGATCAGCACGGGCGAAGGCATCGTCAACGTCACCGCGCGCGATCCCGAGACCGAGGGGTGACGTCGATGTCAACGTCCGTCGGTCGACCGGCCGTCGCGGTCCTGCTTCCTGCCACGGAGGTCCAACCGGTCTCCGATGAGCTGCGCGCGGGCGGCTTCGACCCGCTGCCCGTCGCCGACGCACGCGAGATGGCCGCCCTGCTCGATGCCAAGCGCGACATCGCCGTCGCGGTCATCGACCTCGAGGGCAGCCCGAGCAACGGCCACGCGGCCTGGTCCATCATCCACCAAGCCACCCGGACCGTCCCCGCGCTGCTGGTGGTCAACGCCTCGGCCCTCGACCGGATCGGCGACGACGCCGAGACCCGCGAGGAGGACGAGTACCTCACCCGCCCCTACTCTGCCGAATCGATCCGCTGGCGCGTCGAGGCGATGTGCATCCGCTCGGTCGCCGTCGACGACGGCAGCGGGCCGGTGCTCCAGACCTCGATCGAGACGGCCGACTGGAGCCGCCGCGGCCAGCTGCTGGCCGTGTTCAACCCCAAGGGTGGCGTGGGCAAGACGACGCTGGCCATGAACCTGGCGGCGTCGCTCACCGCGAAGGGCCGCCGGGTCCTCCTGGTGGACGCCGACACGGTCACCGGCCACGTCACCACGTCCCTCGGGATGGAGGGGGTCCCGACGGTCGTGGACGCGTGGCGCGACGAGCTCGAGGGCGGGCCCGTGCTCACCTTCGACGAGCTCGCGTCGGTGCACTCGTCGGGGCTCAAGGTCCTGGCGCTGTCGTCCAGCCCGATCCACACCGAGGTCCTCGAGCCGCAGCGCGTGGCCGGGGCCGTGACGGTCGCCCGGCGCCACGTGGACTACGCGATCGTGGACCTGCACCCGTCGTACAGCCCGCTCAACCGGGCGCTGTTCGACCGGTCGGACCGGATCCTCGTCCCGGTCACGCCGGACCTGCCCGCGATCCGCGCCGTGATCCAGCTGCGCGACGTCGCCGACGAGCTGGGCATGCGCGAGCGGCTGACGCTGATCGTCAACCGGGCCAACAGCGGCGTCTCCGTCGCGGACCTCGAGAAGGCGATCGGCATGCCCGCCTACGCGCAGATCCGCTCCGACGGGCTGCTGCTGGTGAAGGCCGCGAACGAGGGCCGGACGGCGGTGGACATGGCGCCGCGCGAGAAGATCGTCCAGGACTTCAACAACCTGGCCGATCGCATCCTTGGGCTCCCGGAGCCGGAGGGGGCCAAGCCGCAGCTGCGGCTGTTCGGCCGGGCCGTCAGCGCCCGCGCCTGACGATCCGCGCCCCTGACGGTCAGCGCGAGCGTTCCTGCCAGCTCACTCCGCCCAGCGGCTGCCCCGGCAGCTTCTGGTGCCGCTCGCCGGTCCGCTTGTCGACCTGCTCCACGCCGCGCAGGTAGAACCGGTTCACGAGGATCGCCTCGGTCTCGGGGTCGCTGACCTCCACGTCGCCGAGGCGCGCGATCGCGTCCACCACCGGCACGAACATCTCCGTCGAGCGCTCCATCAGCCGCTCCGGGTCCGAGCCCGGGTGCAGGTACACCGTGCCGATCACCCGGAACGGCGGCGCCTCGAGCGCCACGTCGTACGAGATCTTGTGGACCTTGAGGGCGACGCGCTCCGTCTCGGTGAGGGGCGGCAGGCTCTCCTCGCCGGCGGTGACCAGGATGAGGTCGTAGGGGTCCACGCTCCGCAGCCCGGGCGCGGGCTCCAGCGGCGCGGAGCCGTCCGGCGGCCCCCACTTGACGTCATGGATCGCGATCGCCTCGCGCTTGTTGAGCGCGTCGGACAGTCGGCCCGAGATCTCCATCCGGCCGGACAGGCGCCACTCCTCGGTCAGGGCCGTGAACGGCACGCCACGCGGCGGGCCCGCGTGCCGGCCGGACGTCAGGGCGGACTCCTGCGGAGCCGACGGCGCCTTGTCCCCGCCCTTGTTGCGCCTCAGGAAGCCGAAGGGCACCCCGTCACTCCTCCTCGGCCTTGCCGGTGTTGGACCGGATGGTGTCCACGACGTTGGCGTCCGCGAGCGTCGTCACGTCGCCGAGGGCCCGGCCCTCCGCGATGTCCCGCAGCAGGCGGCGCATGATCTTGCCGGACCGGGTCTTGGGCAGGTCCGGGACGAACATCAGGTACTTGGGCCGGGCGATCGGGCCGATGACGTACGCCACGTGCTCGCGCAGCTGGACCCCCAGCGCGTCCGACGGCTGCTGGCCCGACTTGAGGATCACGAACGCGAAGATCGCCTGGCCGCTGATCGCGTCGGTCTTGCCCACGACCGCCGCCTCCGCCACCGAGCGGTGGTCGACGAGCGCGGACTCGACCTCGGTCGTGCTGATCCGGTGGCCGGCCACGTTCATCACGTCGTCCACACGGCCGAGGAGCCACAGGTACCCCTCCTCGTCGCGCTTGGCGCCGTCGCCCGCGAAGTACATGCCCGGGAAGCGGCTCCAGTAGGTCTTGCGGAAGCGCTCCGGGTCGCCGTAGATGCCACGCAGCATGCCCGGCCACGGCCGCTTGAGCACCAGGTAGCCGCCGCCGCCCAGGGGCACCGACCGGCCGTCCGCGTCCACCACGTCCGCCTCGATGCCCGGCAGCGCGAAGGTCGCCGAGCCGGGCTTGGTGGTCGTCACGCCGGGCAGCGGGCTGATCATGATCTGGCCCGTCTCGGTCTGCCACCAGGTGTCCACCACGGGGGTGGTGCCGCGGCCGATGACGTCGCGGTACCAGCGCCACGCCTCGGGGTTGATCGGCTCGCCGACGGAGCCCAGCACCCGGAGCGACGACAGGTCGTGCGCCGCGGGGAACTCCTCGCCCTGCTTCATGAACGCGCGGATCGCGGTCGGCGCGCAGTACAGGATGCTGACCTTGTAGTCCTCGACGATCTGCCACCAGCGGTCCCAGGCCGGGGCATCCGGGGCGCCCTCGTACAGGATGCCGGTGGTGGCGTTGGCGAGCGGCCCGTACACGATGTACGAGTGGCCGGTCACCCAGCCGATGTCG
>CAYJOH010000105.1:1816-7632 GCA_964371685.1 uncultured Anaerolineaceae bacterium | reverse complement strand
GGCACGGGGGCCTTGATGCCGGTGCCCAGGGCGGCCTCGATGGACCGGATCGCCCGGACCATGGCGGCCAGCTCGTCCGGCTCCAGCGACGCCCGGTGGTCCGGCCCCGGCAGGTCGCGGTCCAGCGTCACGTGCTTCTCGACCAGGCGTGCCCCCACCGACACGGCGGCCAGCGGCATCTCGATCCCCGGCGTGTGGTCGGACCAGCCCACGGGCACGCCGAAGGCACGTCGCAGCGTCTCGATCGCGCGCAGGTTCGCGTCGGCCGGCTGCGCGGGGTAGCTGGAGACGCAGTGGAACAGGGCCAGCGGGACGTCACCGTTGGCGACCACCGTGTCGACCGCGGCCGCCACCTCCACCATGTCGGCCATGCCGGTGGAGATCAGCAGCGGGCGGCCCCGGCGCGCGAGCCGGGCGATGAACGGCAGGTTGGTGAGCTCGCCCGAGCCCACCTTGAACGCCGGCACCCCGAGGCCCTCGAGGAGCGCGGCGGAGCCGTCGTCGAAGGGCGTCGAGAGGAACACCAGCCCCCGGTCGAGCGCGTGCGCCTGGAGCCCTGCCCAGGCCTCCGCGGGGAGGGCCAGCGCGGCGAGGAGGTCGCGCTGGTCGGCGGCCCCGGCACCCGCGCGCCGCTGGTACTCCGCCGTGGGGGCGCCGGCCGCCGCCAGCGCCGCGGGGTCGAAGGTCTGGAACTTCACGGCATCGGCGCCCGCCGTCGCGGCCGCGTCCACGAGCCGCCGGGCGAGCTCCGGGTCCCCGTTGTGGTTGACGCCGGCCTCGGCGATGACGAACACCGGTCCGGGGCCGATCGCGCGGCCCGCCAGCGGCAGGGGGCGGACGGGGCGGGCGGCGAGGATGGCGTCGGCCGCGACGAGGTCCTCCTCCTCGTCCACGTCCACGGCCCGCGACGCGGGGATCTCGTGGCCCAGCGCGCGACCCGCGGGCAGGAACGTGCGCGCCGACCGCAGGTCACCGGGAGCCACGACGTAGCACGCCCCGGCCAGCCGCACGTCGCGTCCCGATGCGTCCGCCACGGCCTCCAGCGCTCCGTCGACGGCCATGCCCCGGTGCCAGCTCGCGGGATGCCCGGCGACCACGCTGGTCACCGGAGCGCCCCCGTGCCCGCGGTGGCGCTCGACGCACGCGACGACGTCCGCGGGCTCGAGCAGCGGCGACGTGGGCTGGAGCAGCACGAGGGTGTCGAACCCGGGCCCGCCGGCCGCGAGGGCGTCGAGCGCGTGGAGGGCGACATCGAGCGACGTGGCGTCGGGGGTGGCCAGTGCCGCGGGCCGGTCCAGCACCTCCGCGCCCCAGGCGCGGGCGGCGGCCCCGCCCCCCCGGGCGTCGGGGGGGCACCCCCCGCGGTGCGGCCCGCCCGCCAGAGCCGCGGCGGCCGCCCGGGCGACCCGGACGGCGCGGCCGACGAGCGGGATGCCGCCCACGAGCCGCAGGTTCTTGCCCGGGACGCGCACGCTCCCGCCGCGTGCCGGCACGAGGAACAGGATCCGGCCCGTCAGTGGAGCCATGCCAGCAGGTCCTCCGCGATCCGGTCGCTCGCCGACCCGGGCTCGTAGTGTGCGGCGATGAACGCCTCGCGCGCAGCGGCCGTGATCGCGCCCGCGGCCGCCGCCTCGAGCGCATGCACGAGGTCGGCACCGTCGCGCACCGGCAGCGCGACGCCCGCGGCGACCCAGTCCAGGAGGTCGCCGCCCAGGCTCGCGGTGGCCAGCAGGTTCGGCGTGCCCACGAACACCGCCTCGGTGATGACCGTCGAGTGGATGCCCAGGTGCGCGTCCGCGGCCGCGAGCAACCGGTACAGGTCCACGTCCCGGACGACCGTGATCGGCGGCGGCGCGAAGCCCCCGGCGGCGGCGACCCCCTCGACGACGGCCCGGTAGGGGCCCTCGTCGGTCTCGGCGGGATGCAGCTTGACCACGAGGTGGACGCCGGCGATCTCCCGGTCGAACAGCCGCGCCAGCGCGACCGGGTACAGGAACCGCCGATGGAGATGGCCGTGGGTGCCGGAGAGCACGAGCAGCCGATCACCCGCGGCGATCGAGAGCTCGGCCCGGACCGCCTCCCGGTCGGACGGCCGCCGGACCCCGACGTCGAGCCGCGGTGACCCGCCCACGCGGACCTCGTCGTCGCGGTACACGCTCCGCTCCACGAGCACGTCGCGCTCCCATCGACCGAACACGTAGGTGCGGTCGACCAGCCGCAGCTGCGGCGGGCGATCGCGGTGGGCGTAGCCCGCGTGGCGGGCGTGGATCAGCCCGTGCTGGATCGCCGCCACCGGCACCCCGGCGGCCGCGGCCGCGATCATCCAGTCCTGGCGATGGTACTCGTCGGCGAGCAGGATGCCCGCCACCGGGAGCCGGGCGAGCAGCCACTTCATGCGCGTGATCGCGGCCAGCTTGTTGGGCAGCAGCGACCGCGCCGTGGCGGCGACCTCGGCCGCGAGCGCCGGTCCGAGGTCGATACGCGAGGTGACGACCGGCTGGCGGATGGCCGCCAGCTCGCGGACGACACGCGCGATCTCACCCGCCTGCCCGACCGGGGCGGGCCGGTCGCCGGCCAGCAGCGCGTCCGTGGACAGCACGCGGTCGGTGCCCGGCCCGGAGACGCGCTCGATCGAGGCGGGATCGGTGCGCCTCGCCAGCATATCGACGAGGATCGGCTCGAGCCGCGTCCCGCGCAGGCGGTCCGCGACGGGCCCGAGGTAGGCGTTCATGAACCGCGGGCCATCCGGCGTATCGATGCGCTGCGGCACGTGGTTCATGACGACGAGCAGCCGCGGCTCGGACTCCTGCGCGAGCCGGGCGAGCCGCTCGTGCATGAACGCCATCGACGGCCCGGTCTCCGCCGCCGCGGCGTCGGGGCCCGCGACGGGAAGGCGGCGGGACGCGAGCCACTGCAGCCGCCGGGCGATGCGCCGCAGCGTCCGCGGGATCGCCGACCCGGCTCCGGCCGCGGATCCGGGTGCGCCGGGTGCGGGTCGCACGACAGCCCGCTGGTCCTCGACCCGGAGCGGCAGCCCGTCCGCCGCGGCCATCAGCCGCGCGACGTCCAGCAGCGGCGCGTCCACCCCGGCCCCGCACGCGATCGCCGTCGGATGGTGCTCGTCGAGCAGCCGGCGAAGCACCCAGGCCCAGATGATCCGCTCCTCGAGCCACAGCCATTCGCGGAGCCGGACGAGGTACCACAGCGACGTGCCCTCGACCGCCAGGAGCCCGATCACGCCCGACGCCGCGGCCCACTCGCCGAGCAGGTCGGAGGCCGCGAGGATCGGGTCGTTCGCCGCCAGCACCGCGTCGACCGCGTCCCGCATCGAGACGGTGGCGCCGTGCCGGGCATCGAGCGCGGGCGTCCATGCCGCGTCCAGCACGATCACGACATCGCCGGGGCCGGCGGCCCGCGGGACCGGCGACAGCCACAGCGTCCGCCCGGCGGGTTCGTGGCGCATCGCCGTCACCCGTTCGTGACTCGCATGGGTCGAGCATATCGGCTCGACCGGGGTGCCCGCGCCCCGGCGCGCTATCCTCGCCGCATGCCTGTCCTGCACAGCCGCCTCGGGACCTGGGAGCTCGACCACGTCCACGCCTGGTCGGAGCGCGACCTCGTGATGGGGGCGCCCGTGGTCCGGCTGGTGACGCCGGAGACCCGGGTGGCGACCATCGGCAGCTGCTTCGCGGCCGAGCTGGCCGAGATGATGGACGTCGTCGGCATCCGGGGCGCGATGCACCCGGGCGGCCTGTTCTACTCGACGGCCACCATCCGCCAGGAGCTGGAGCGGCTCACCGGCGGCTGGCCCGAGCGCGCCGCCGAGCCGCTGTGGACGGTGAGCGGTGGGCTCATCGACCCGTTCCGGGACTACGACACGATCTACCCGGACGAGGCCGCGCTGCTCGCGGCGCGAGCCGCGAGGGACGCCGCCGCGGACGACGTGTTCCGGGGTGCCGGCGTCGTCGTCGTGACGCTGGGGCTGATCGAGACCTGGCGCAGCCGGGCCACCGGCAGCACGTTCCGCCAGATCCCGCACCCGGACGCGTTCGCGTCGCTCGCGCCGGCGTTCCACCGCCTGACCGTGGCCGAGATGCTCGACGACCTCGAGCGGATCCGGACCGTGATCCGCGAGCGCCTCGGGGCGGAGATGATCGTCACCGTGTCACCGGTGCCGCTCCACACGACGTTCACGCCGCTGGACGTCCGGATCGCGAACATGGAGTCGAAGAGCCGGATCCGGGCGGCCGTGTCCGAGTTCGTGGACCGGCACCCGGACGTCCATTACTTCCACTCCTACGAGATGACCGTCACCGCGGAGCGACAGAGCGATTACTTCCGCGAGGACGGGCGCCACGTCCACCGGCACGCCGTGCGGTACATCGTGTCCGAGTTCCTGCGACTGTTCGCGGACCCGGCCCTCCACCTGCCCGACGTCGACAGCTCGTGGCTGACGCCGATCGACAAGACCGCGCCGACCGTGGCCCGGCAGGCGCCGCTCAGGCCCAGGGCGCGAGGTCCCCTGTGGCGCAGGATCGCGCGCCGCGCGCGGCGTACCGTCCGGGGCGTCCTCGGCCGCGACTGAGGCGCAACCCTCGCGGCGCGTCCCGGGGTGTCAAGCCTGGTCGGCGGAGGCGGCGATCGCGGCGATGGCCAGCATCGGCACCAGCCACACGATCCCGAGCACGAGCACCAGCCCGCTCACCAGCGTCCCGGCCAACAGCAGCAGGTCCACCCATCGCTCCACGAGGTGGACGGCGGGCGCCGTCCGTGGAGCGCAGGATCGAGGGAGCCCGGCGCCGCGGGACTGGGCGCGGGTCCTCCGCGGGGATGGACGAACGACGAGGGCGGCCGTCCGGGCCGCTACCGGGCGCCGGGGCCGGCCGGGCCGCTACCGGGCGTCGGGCGCCGGGGCGTCGGGCGCCGGGGCGGCGGGCTCCGGGGCGGCGGGCGCCGGGGCGTCGCTCACGGGAGCGTCCTTCGCGGGGCCGACGGGCTCGAGATCGATCGTCCTCACGGTGCGCCAGCGGCCGGCCTCGGTGCGGACCGAGGCCGCGGGGACCACGCCGCCGACGACGCGCTCGATGATCGCGATCTCGCCGGCGTACAACCCGGTGCCCAGGATCCGCACGCGATCGCCGACCGACAGGCCCGGGCGTCCCTCGAGCGCCGACGTGTTGATCGACAGCGCGGCCGGTCGGGTGATGACCTCGCCGGTCGGGGGACCGGGCGGCGTCCGCTTCGGGGGGATGAACACCCTGCGCTTCTTCGGCATCTACCGGACCCGCCGGTCAACAAGCTCGATCACGGACACCTCGTCCTGCGGGGCCGTGCCGGCCCTCGGTCCGGGGAGTGTACGCGGTGACGGGCGCGGGAGCGCGAATCGGGGGGCGCCCGGCGCCTACGCCGCCGTGCCGATGACGTTCGCGAGCTCCTCGGTCGAGGGCTCCACGAGCACCTGGCCGGTGGGCGTCACGACGACCGGGATTGCACGGTAGCCGGCGGCGTCGACCAGGGCCCGGGCGGCCGGGTCGGCGTCCACGTCCAGCCAGCGGTAGGGCGTGGCGGTGGCTTCGAGGTAGTTCTTGGCGCGGCGGCAATCGCCGCACAGCTCACGGCCGTAGACCGTGACGACCTCGGGAACGGGGAGCGCGTGGGGATTGGGCATGGCGGGCATTGTGCGCCTCCCCGTCAAGCGCCGGCCGGTTCGGCCCGCGCGGCCCAGCCGCGCGCCGCCCAGCGGTTGAACGAGCGCACCGTGTCCGGTATCAGCCGCTGGGCGAACGAGATGGCCCACCGCCAGACTGAGCTTGACC
>CAYJOH010000105.1:948-1806 GCA_964371685.1 uncultured Anaerolineaceae bacterium | reverse complement strand
GCATGCCATGGGCTCGTTCAACCGCCCAGCGGCTGACGGGGCGCTGCTCGACCCATCCGCCCGTCGCGTCCCCGGAGCGCCGATCGCGTCCCCGGAGCGCCGATCGCGTCGCGGAGCCGTGCCGCCCCGCCGTCCCGCCGCGGATCCCCGGGGAGCGTCAGGCGAGGTCGCGGGCCTCGACCACGGGCAGCGGCCGACGCCCGCCCCCGATCGCGCCCGCGGGCAGCCCGGCATCGGCCCCGCCCCGCGGGCCCCGCCCGCCGGCCAGCGACCGGCACCGGGCCGCCGCCTCGGGGTTGAGCGTGTAGTACACCCAGTTGCCGCGCCGCTCGGCGGTCACCCACCCGGCCTCGCGGAGCACCTTGAGATGGTGTGAGACGGTGGGTTGCGCGACGTCGCAGCAGGCGGTGAAGTCGCAGGCGCAGACCGCGTCCGGGCCGCTCAGCTCACGGAGGATCGCGAGCCGGGTGGGGTCCGCGGCGGCCTGGAGGAGGCGGACGTCGGGGTCGAGGGTGCGCTTCATCCTTGACAGCATATCGATGCCTGTCTATATTGACAACCATCAATACCGACACCGCCAGCCACCGCACAGGAGCATCGATGGACGCCTCCCTCTACGCGGGCTTCCGCCAGCGCGAGCTGCTGGCCGAGGCTCATCACCTCCGCCTGGACCGGGTCCTGGCGCTCGCCCGCCGGTGCCGCGAGCAGTGCAGCCCGAGCCGCCTCCGCCTGCTTCTCGCGACGCTCACCGGCCGGCCCGCCGCCTGCTGATCCCCCGCCGGGCCACCCGGCCGTCTCGTCGACGCCGCGGGCTCCCGCGGCCCACAGGGCGCGGCGCATCATCACCACACCACCAAC
>CAYJOH010000105.1:0-938 GCA_964371685.1 uncultured Anaerolineaceae bacterium | reverse complement strand
CGTCTCGTCGACGCCGCGGGCTCCGGCGGCCCGTCGGCGCGGCGCACCATCACCCCGATACCGACCGAGGACCCCGATGACCGAGCAGATCCACGCCACCGTCCGCGATCACTACGCCGCCGCCGCGCGCTCGGTGCTCGAGGCCCCCGCCACGTCCGCCGCCTGTTGCGGCGACGACTGCTGCGGCGGGCAGCTGGTCGAGCTCGAGGCCGGCGAGCCGGGCCCGTACGGCGCCGATCGCTACTCCCCGATCGAGCTCGCGAAGCTGCCGGACGCCGCGGTCCTCGCGTCGCTCGGCTGCGGCAACCCCACGGCCGTGGCGGAGCTGCGACCCGGCGAGACCGTGCTCGACCTCGGCTCCGGCGGCGGCATCGACGTCCTGCTGTCCGCGCAGCGCGTCGGCCCCTCCGGGCGCGCCATCGGCGTCGACATGACGGACGAGATGCTGGCGCTCGCCCGCCGCAACGCTGCGGAGGCCGGGGCGGCCAACGTGGAGTTCGTCAAGGGCACGATCGAGTCCATGCCGGTGGCGGATGCCTCCGTGGACGTCGTGATCAGCAACTGCGTGATCAACCTCGCCGCCGACAAGCCGGCGGTGTTCCGCGAGATCGCCCGCGTGCTACGGCCGGGCGGGCGCGTGGGCGTGAGCGACATCGTCGCGGACGACGTGCTGACCCCCGCCGAGCGCGAGGTGCGCGGCTCGTACGCCGGGTGCATCGCCGGGGCGCTGTCGTTCGCCGAGTACCGCGCGGGCCTCGAGGCCGCCGGCATGGTGGACGTCCGGATCGAGCCAACGCACGCCGTAGCCGACGGGATGTACGGCGCGATCGTCCGCGCCCAGCGCCCGGCCTGACGCGGCCGCCGGATGCCCGGCGTGGCGCGGCCCCACGGCCCTCACCGCCAGGCGCGCCTCAGCCCACCCGGTAGCGGGCCCGGGC
>CAYJOH010000104.1:0-7660 GCA_964371685.1 uncultured Anaerolineaceae bacterium | reverse complement strand
TCGCACCCACGGCCACGGACGCGACGACCGAGCTGAGCAGCGCGGACACGCCGAAGACCATGAGCTTTGGAACGAGGGCCACCAGCACACTCATCTCAGCAACCTTGAGGGAGCGTCTGGGGTTGGCTCTCGGATGTGCCACCGAACAGGTCGGTGGTCTCGATGTAGTAGGTCATCGACTTCTTGCGATCGTTGGCGACGTTGGCCGGAGGCTGGAAGGTAACCGAGTAGTACCAAGGGCCGTCCCTGGTGCCGGTCATCTGCGCTCGCCTCGTCCGGGATGTCCCGTCCGTAGCCACGTACTTGTAGACGAGGACCGCGCTGGTGCCGTTGAGGACGTCGGGATCGCTCGCAGACCCGAAGAAGCTGATCGTCCGAGTGGCGCAAAACAGCCCTTGGGCGCTTGTCGGCCCGAATGTTGCCTCCGTGTCGCAGCGCTTGATCGTGATCGCCGCGGCCTTCGTCTGACTCGACAACCTGGTGTCGTCGACGGCCTTGATGTACCAGCGCAGTGAGCCCGTTGGGGGGTTCGGGATCGTGATCTTGTCACTGGTCGTGTCAATGGCCGCGGACCACTTGCCGTTGGCGAGGGTCATCGGCCGTGACCGGTAGGTCGCGTCGCCCGGCGGCCGGAAGAACAGGGTGACCGTGTCGACGCCGTCCACGTCCGTGACGGTGGCCGAGATCGTCGTGGTCGACCGGCAGTTGGGCGCGGTGCGTGTGACCTGGTACAACGTCTTGCCCGAGGACGACGACGCCGACTTGATCGTCGGTCCGGTGTTGACGCACACCGCGACCGTCACGCCGTTCGAGCCTTCGGTGGGGAGCCGCCGGGTGGCCCCGTCGGCGTCCGTGGCGACGGCGTAGTACGCGAGCCGGCCGGCGCTCGTGATGTCGTTCGCGGTCGTGTTCAGCGTCACCTGCCAGGTGCCGCTCTTCGCCGTGCCGGCGGTCCGGCTCATCGCCGACTGGGCGTACCCCGCGGCCCCCGGCTTGCGCCAGAACAGGGTGACGCCCTCGACGCCCACCGCGTCCGTGGCCTTGACCTTGAACGTGACCTTCTTGACCGCGTTCGGGCAGTAGGCCCCGGTGTCATAGCTGATCTTGCGGGTCGAGGCCGTCAGCGCCGACAGCGCCGGCCGGGTGTTGGCCACCGGTGTCGCCGTCGGCGTCGCGGTCGGGACGGGCGTCGGAGAGGGCGACGGGGAGTTGTCCTGGATCGCCGTCAGCGTCGGTGCCGGCATCGGGGAGGCGAGGATGGCGAGCTCCGGCGCGCACTCGGCGACCGGGAGGTCCGCCATCGACCCGTTGACGGTCAGCGGGTCGGCGGGCACCCAGGCCTCGGTCCGTCCGGGCAGCGGGTTGTGGATCCGCAGCCAGGAGCCGTCCGCGGTCTTGCCGGTGACGAGGAACTTCTGGCCGCCCGGCACGGTGAACAGCGCCGGCCCGACATCGGGGCAGGGGTAGACGGACAGCTCCCCGCCGGTGGTCGCCGGGCTGCCGGACAGCGCGCCGGACGTCAGGGCCCCACCGGTCGCCCCGCCCACGACGATGCCGCCGATGACGAGCACGGCCGCGGTCTGGGCGCCACCCAGGCTCCCGACGATCCGGTTCAGCACACCCCCGGCGGCGCTCACGCGTCACCCTCCCGCTCGGTGCGTCTCGCCCCCGATGACGATCGGCAGCATACGGGGTCGGCGCAACGCCGGATCATCCCTCGG
Organism: uncultured Anaerolineaceae bacterium; assembly: GCA_964371685.1. Lineage (GTDB taxonomy): Bacteria > Chloroflexota > Limnocylindria > Limnocylindrales > CSP1-4 > CAIXZV01. The sequence continues at coordinate 5,939 of CAYJOH010000104.1, read as the reverse complement.
GCGCCCCGAATGCCCGGATCTCGCTCACGGCAGCGTCGTCGAACGGCGTCCCCGCGACGGACGTCTTCTTGGCCGGATACGTGCTCACGATCGTGATCCTGATCGTGGTCGCGCCGCTGATCCCGCCCAGCTTCACCGTCTGGCCCTTGGTGGCGTCCTTGAGGCGGACCGCAATCGGATCGCCGCCGTTGACGGAGATCAACACATCTTTCAACCGGCGGTTTCCGTCGAACAGCGGGCGCGATGCCTGGTAGCCGTTCCAGATGATCAGGTGGTCGACGCGCGACGGGGCGAGCGACACCTCGATCCACTGGCCCTTCTCGGTCGCGTTGCCCTCCTGCCACGAGGTCCGCTGGTCGTCGTCGAGCACCATCTCGGGCTGGAACTTGGCCCGGTTGCCCACCACCGACGACGCCGCGGCGCCCGTGAGCGTCAGCCGCACGGTCTCGGCGGGAGGTACGGACTCGCTCGGCGCGACGGAGTCGCTGGGCAGCACGGACTCGCCCGGGCTCGGCGCGTCGGACGCGACCGCCAGGCTCGGGGCGGCGGTGGCGCCGGTGGCCGGGCCTTCGCCCTTGAGCAGCTGGCTCGCCGCGACCGCGACCACGCCGACCACGATGCCGGCGGCCACCAGCCCGAGCAGCCAGCCCGGGATCCCCCTCGATCTGGGGGCCTCGTCCCGGGCGCCCGCGAGCCCGGGGGGCGCGGGCGGCACGGGCCGGGTGGCGGCGCCGCCCGGCACCGCGCTGACGGCGGCGGCGATGTCGGCCGCGGAGGGTTCGGACAGCCGGGCGGCCGCCGCGAGCGTCGCCCCGCAGGACTGGCAGAACGTGCGCGTGACGGGGTTCGCGATGCCGCACGCGGGGCAGCGCAGGAGGCCAGGATCCGGGGCGGGCGCTGGGGCGGCCGTCCAGTCGGTGGCCGGGGTCGCCGCCGCGGGCGTCCACGCGACCGTCGGCGCGTCACCGGCGCCGGGGGTGCCTGGGCCGGGGGTGCCGGTGCCTGGGCCGGCGGCGCCCGGGGTGCTCGCCCCGGGAATCGCTCCCGGGACCTGCGTGCCCGGCGCCTGGGCGCCTTCGGCCGGCTCGCCCTCCCACTCGAGGAACGCCCCGCACGACCCGCAGAACTGGTCGCCGGCGACGTTGCCGAAGCCGCACCGGCGACAGATGACGGGCATGGCATCGGTCATGGGTGTCTACCCCCGGATCACGAGCACGAGCGGGATGTCCACGAAGCGGTACAGGGCGATGAACCCGGGTGGCATCGACGACGGCGTCGACACCAGCACCGGCGCGGCGACCGGCGGGAACGGGACGGCGCCCACCTGCTCGGCCTCCAGGTCGCGCGTGCCGAGCGTGTCGTGGTGGAACACGAGGACCTGGACCCGGAAGCGGCCCCCGGCGTCCGCGGTGACCACCGGCAGCTTGGGCGTCATCCCCCGGCTCCACGACAGCCGGACCTGGGCGCCGGGCGGGAAGCCCGTGCCGGTGGCGATGAACACGGTGCCCGGCGGCCCGACCTCCGGTGAGAGCTGGAGGCGGGCGCGCGAGCCCGCGCCGCGCAGCCGCGCCGTCCGCGGCGAGCCCGTGAAGTTGTCGGCGACCTCGAGCGTGGCCGTGCGGGCCCCCTCCCGGGCCGGGCTGAACGACACCGTCACGGTGCAGGCCGAGCCGCGGTAGAGCACGAGGCCGGTGCACGAGTCGGCGGTGATCGGGAACTCGGCCCGGGCGGCGCCCTTGACGGTGGCGCCGCTGACCGTCAGCGGTCCCCACCCGGCGTTGGCGAGGACGGCCGCACCGGGGACCGGGTCGGCGCCGACCGCGCGCGTGCCGAGGTCGACGACCGCCGGGTTGAGCACCGGCGCGGGCGGCAGGTCGCGCAGGAACACGTCCAGCTGCTTGTTGGTGTCGCGCGCGACGAGGTTGTCCGAGCTGCCGGCGAAGGCGATGTAGCGCCCGGCGCCGCCGACCGATGGCCCGAAGCTCCGCCCGCCGCCCGGCTCCCCGTCCCGGCCGACCGACACCAGCACGGTGTCCTGGGCCACGAGATCCCGGATGAACACCTCGGTCGCACCCCGGAAGACCGCGGCCAGGCGCGCCCCGGGCAGTCCCGCCACCAGCCGTGCCGCGGGCAGTCCCGCGACCAGGTCCTGCGCGGCGGATGCGAACGCGACCATCCGCCCGTCGCGGGTGATCGCCGCCTGGCCGCTCGCGCCCGTCGCCGGGCTGCCGTCCGGCGTCACGGACACGAGCTCGGTGGTGTCGGTCTGGCGGTCCCGCCGGAACACGTCGGACACGCCGTTGCCGTCGCCCGGGACGAGGTTCGTCGCCGCCGAGTCGAACGCGACGTAGCGGCCGTCGCCCGAGATCGACGGTGCCTCCGCCGGGCCATCCGCGCGTCCGCCGCCCGGGCCCCCGCCCGGCGCGCCGCTCACCCGCTCGGTCGTGCCGGCGGCGATGTCGCGGACGTAGACCTGCGTGCCCGGGCCGGTGTCCTCGTTGACGATCGCGTCGCCGCCGTCGGACACGAAGGCGACGAGGTTGCCGTTGTCCGAGATCGACGGGTCGCCCTGGACCTCCGCGAAGGCCGGCTCCCCGTTGAAGCCCACCGACACCATGACCGTGGTCCGCGTCCGGCGGTCGTAGCGGAACACGTCCGGCGACTTGTTGTTGTCCGGTGACACGATCCGGGCGTGATCCGAGGTGAAGGCGACGAAGCGGCCGTCCGCCGACACCGACGGCTGGCGGCTGCCCGGTGCCGCCGCGCCGGCGGTGTTCCGGGACACGAGCTCGGTGTCGCCGGTCCGGCGGTCCCAGGCGAGGACGATGCTCCCCGGCAGCGCGGCGGTGGTGCCGGCGGTGGCCGGCGGCCGGTAGGTGAAGGCCACCACCGAGCCGTCGACGGAGATCGAGGCCTGTGACGCGATGCCGCCTGCCGGCACCGCCGTGCCGCCGGGCAGCCGCAGCCGCGTGGTCCGCCCGGTGCGCCGGTCGCGGACGAACACGTCCACGGCGTCGTTCACGTCGCCCGCGACGAGGTCCGCGGCACCCGACGTGAACGCGACCCAGCGCCCGTTGCCCGAGATCGACGCCTCCGCGGACCCGCCGCCCGCGAAGCCGCCGCCGAAGCGCTCCGAGACCAGCGTCGTCGTGCCCGGGGGCGGCGGCAGGCCGGCGGCCGGGGGGGCGCCCGGCTCGCCGTCGGGCGTCAGCGGCCCGCCCGCGGCGGGAACCGGGGCGAGCAGCAGGAGCGCGAGGCCGGCGGCCCCGGCCCGGAGGGCTCGGCGCCTCAGGGCCGCAGGTATCCGGAGTAGAAGACCGCGGGATCGCATGGCCCGTCGCTCGTGCACGAGAGGGACAGGTTGAGGGCCTGCCCGGGCGCGATCACGATCGGCGTCACCCAGTGGAGGTCGTAGTCGCGGAAGTTCTCGAGGCGCAGCTGGAGCAGCGGCGTGCCGTCCCGCAGCACGACCAGGGCCCCCTCGGCGCCGTTGGGGTTCGAGAACACGAGGTCGGTGACGAACAGCGTGCCCTCGGGCCGGAACGTGGTGGTGGCCTGGTTGAGCCGGCCGTCCACGGGGTTGCCGAGGCCGGGGATCACGGTGCCCGGCGTGGCCGTCGGCGGGGCCGGGGTGGTGCCGGGCTCCGGGGTCGGCGGGGGCGGGGCGGGCGTCGGCGACGCCTCGCCGCCACCGCCGCCGTCGGCGGGCATGGTGGGCAGGCCCGCGGCGCCGAGCGCGTCGTTGACGTCCTCCTTGAGGCTGGCCAGCGGCGAGGCGACGGCCTCGGAGGCGGCGGTCTCGATCGAGGGCTTGAGCACCAGCAGCCACAGGATCACGAGCGCGATCAGCGCCACGACCAGCGCCATCAGCGCCTTCATGAACCAGGGCGGCAGGACCGACTCCTGGAGCAGCGTCCCGTCGAGGGCGATCGGGATGCCGCCGGCGGGCTTGACGTACAGCTGGAACGGCCGGGTCTTGGGCTGGCCGCGCCAGAAGCGCTTGACCGGGCTGACCCGGATCTTCGCGAACTCGGCCATGCCGGGGTCCACGACCAGGGCCGGTGGCTTGACGTCGAAGCGCAGGTTGCGGTCCGCGTCGGTCGCCTCGATCTCCGCGCTGAGGCGCAGGTTGCCGCGGTTGTCGACGGCGAGGTCGTGGGAGCCGGAGCTCGAGCCCCGCGAGGTGCGCGGGACCAGCTCGGCGAACGGCTCGAGGAAGCTGCCGACCTCGACGGTGCCCTCCTCGACCGCCGATCCGGCCGGGTCCTCCCGGGAGCGGGCACGGAGCCCGAACGGGACGGCGCCGGCGGGCGTGGAGGCGGCGCGCGGCGGCCGGAAGACGGCCTGGGCCGTGCCCTCGGCGCCCGGGAACAGCGACAGCGTGGGCGGCTCGACGGACGCCCAGCCCGCCGCGTCGCCCAGGACGTCGAGGACGAACTCGTCGACGACGCTGCCGGTGTTCCGGACCCGGACCTCGATGGACACGGCCTGCCCGGGCTCGACGGCGACGGCAGGCGAGACAAGCGTGACGGATGCACCCACGGCCGGAAGTGTAGCGATGCGTGAGCGCCTCGAACAGGTGGCCCTGCGGGCGGAACGTCCTGACCCGATGGTCCGGTCGGGCAGAGCCTGCTGCCCGTTAAGTCGCCGTTGACTGGCCGGACAGTGCCCCGGCGTAGGGTGCGCTCGCGCCAATCCCGGACCGGCTCCCAGGTCGGTCGCGTACCACCGGGTCGCGCAGCGGAGGTCTCGATGGTCGCGGAACCCGTCCCGTTCAAGGCCCGAATCCCCGTCTCGGTCTGCGCGGCCGATCCCCTCTCGAGAGCCGGGCTGGTCAGCCAGCTGCGCCGGGCCCAGGGATTCCTCGTGGTCACGGAGGGCGACGAGCCGGAGGACGTCGTCGCGCTGGTCGTCGCCGACGAGCTGGACCCGGGCGTGCTGGCGGAGATGCGCGCGCTGCGCGGCCGCGGCATCCGGCGGATCGTGCTCCTGGTCTCGCGCGTGGACGACCGATCGCTGCTGGCGGCGGCCGAGGCCGGCGTCACGGGCGTGATCCGGCGCAGCGAGGCGACGGCGGGCAACCTCGTCGCGGCCATCCGGTCCGCGGCGGCCGGCGAGGGCACCCTGCCGCCGGACCTCCTCGGCCGGCTCCTGCGCCAGGTCGGGCAGCTCCAGCGCCAGGTCCTGTCGCCCCGGGGGCTCACGTTCTCCGGCCTCACCGAGCGCGAGATGGCGGTCCTGCGGCTGCTCGCCGACGGCTGCGACACGGCCGAGGTCGGCCAGCGCTTGTTCTACTCCGAGCGCACGGTCAAGAACATCATCCACGACGTCACGTCGCGCCTCGAGCTGCGCAACCGCGTCCACGCGGTGGCGTACGCGATCCGGGAAGGGTTGATCTAGGCTCTCCGGCGCGTGGGCGCCGCGACGCGGTGCGCGGGCGCCCTGCCGCCGGCTCGGTGTGCCCTTCCGTCGCCAGGCGACCCAACGGGCGCACGGTGAGACAGATCCGCCGCCCAGCGACGCGATCGTTGCTCGGGGAGGCCCTCCCGCGCGTCATCCTCGTCGCCGGGCGACCGGAACGTTGCGCGATGAGCTCGTTGGGTCGCTGGGCGACGGAGCCGACCGCCGCGTGCCGAGGCGGCCCCGAGGTGGAGCCGCGGCCGTCAGGCGATGGTCACCTCGAGGCGGAGCCTGGCGCCGGCAGGGCGACGAACAGCCGGCCGCGTCGGGCCGCTCGCGAGCGAAGGGTCACGAACACCCAGACCTGGAGCCACTCCCCCGGCGCCATGGCGGGCGGCGCCTCGAACGCCAGCTCCATCGACCAGCCGGGACCCGTGGCTTCCCAGCGGGGCGTCGACGTCGCCGGATCGCCGGCTGACGCGCTCCACCTCCAGGCGGGAGCGCCCGCGGCGTCGAGGCGGACGAGGCGCACCTCGGTC
>CAYJOH010000103.1:3727-7697 GCA_964371685.1 uncultured Anaerolineaceae bacterium | reverse complement strand
CGCCCCATGCCCAGCCGTCGCCGCGACGCCACGTGGAGCGCGATGACGATCGCCGACAGCAACGGCAGCAGCGCCAGTGCGAGCGGGGCGTCGAACGAGATGCCCATCAGGCGCCCCCGCCCGCGGGCCGCGTGCCGCGCAGCCGAGCCGTGACCGCGCGCCGGAGGCGCGCGAGCGTGTCGCGCTCGTAGACCAGCCACTCGACGGTCAGCACCAGCAGCGCGACCAGCACGACCGGGATCCACAGCTCGTCGCGGGCGTTCGGACGGTCGACGCCCACGCCGCCCTCGGTGCCCGGGCTCGCGACGGGCTTGCCCATCGCCGTGAGCTTCGCGATGTCGCCGGGCGCGATCATCGACTCGTTGACGTCCAGCAGGTCGACGGCGAACCTCGTCGGGCCGGTCGGGGCCGCGGGCGCGAACGTCGGTGAGGCGCCGGGCGACGCGGCCGGTGAGCCGGATGCCGCCGGCGACGCCGAGGGCGACGCGGTCGGGCCGGCCGAGGCCGACGGCGAGGCGTCCGGGTCGGGGATCCCGGTCACCGTGTACACCCCCAGCAGCTCGGTCCGCGCGAAGGTCACCGTCACGGCGTCGGTCGTGGGGGCGACCAGCTCATCGGCCGTGCCGTCCGGCCGCTCCACCCGCACGCCGATCGCGCCGGCCGGGATCGCGAGCGTCACCGGCGACCCGGGTGCCACCGCGTCGAGCGGCGTCTCCGACCCGCCCAGCAGCTCGCCGGCGAGGTTCGCGAGCAGGACGGGGAAGGCCACCTGGAGCGGCAGGTCGGATCGCCGCGGCTCGAACGCCATCACGGCGGCCGGGCGCCCGGCCAGGGTCCCCGCGTACAGCAGCGGCGAGCCGGACGGGCCGGGGATCACGTCCCGCGCCCACGCCGGCAGCTCGAGCTTCGTCGCCTCGGCGATGTGCGTCGTGGTCAGGTCCACGTAGCGCAGGATCGGGTCGGTCGGGTCCAGCGAGCCGATCCCCGGATTGGTCAGCGTGCCGGTGACGGTCCCGAGGGGCGTGGTCCGCGGCGGCGCGATCGCGAGGATCGGCTTGGCGGGCAGCTCGGTCGGCAGGAACCGGTTGAAGATCACCAGCTCGAACTCCTCGAGCCCGGTCAGCGTCGTCCACTCGTCGCCCGCGCGGAAGTACAGCTCGGTGTCGGGCAGGTAGGCGAGGGCCGTCTCGAGGTAGGGGTCCGGTTCGCCCGCGAGCAGGATCTGCCGGGGGGCGGAGGGCGGGACGATGGCCCACGCCCGGTCGTCGACCGCGAGCGCATCGGCCGCGACCGAGGATGCCGCGTCCTTGGCGGCCAGCCGGACCTCGATCACGGTGGCCGGGTTGGTCAGCTCGTCGATGTCGTCGATGGACACGTCCGTCCGGCGCTGGGGGTCGAGCACCAGCGTCCGCGCCTCGCGCAGCGTGCCGTCGGCGTACAGCTCGATCCGGCGCTCGGCCATCTCGAGGTCGAGGTTGGCCACGGAGATGAACGCCGAGTGGGAGAGCCCGCTGGGCGCCGTGCGCACGGCGAGCGCCACGATCGCCTGGTTGTCGGTGTCGCGGCCCACCTGGAGCACGCGGACCGGCGCCTCCAGCGACCCGGCGGGCGGCGTCGCGAGGGCCGCGTCCGTGGCGACGAGGATCTCCGCGTCCCCGGAGCGCGCCGCGAGCGCCGACGCGAGGCGCAGCGCGTCGCCCAGGTCGCCGACCGTAGAGGTCGCCTCGATCGACGCGATCGCCTGCTTCACACGGGCGAGATCCGCCGTGCCGTTGGCGACGACCTTGGCCGTCCGCCCGGCCGACACGACGCTCACCTTGCCGCCGGCCGGCAGGTCCTTGAGCGCGTCCACGGCCAGCGTCTTCGCCGCCTCGAGCCGGTTGGGCGTCACGTCCGTCGCCTGCATCGAGGCCGAGGTGTCGATCACCAGCACGATGTCCCGGGCGAGGCCGGCCGGGCGCTCCACGAAGGGCCGGGCCGCAAGCAGCGCGAGGATCACCACCAGCAGCAGTTGGAGCAGCAGCAGCAGGCTGCGGCGGAGCCTCTGCCACGGGGCGTTGGCCTCGACGTCCGCGACCAGCCTCTGCCACAGCAGCGTGGACGGGACGGGAGCCTCGTCGCGACGCAGCTTGAGCAGGTACATCGCGACGACCACGGGGAGGAACAGGAGCCCGGCCAGCGCCAGCGGCGCGAGGAACGGCATCGCGGCCCTACCCGACCACGCGGCGGCGACGCAGCTCGGCGAACACGAGGTCCGCCAGCGGCACGTCCGTGGACAGCGGCACGTACGAGGCCCGGCGCTTGGCCGCCAGGTCCGCGAACGAGTCCTGCCAGGCGGCCAGCCGCGCCTTGTAGTCGTCGAGCGTCGCGAGGTCGACCGTCACGTCGATGCCCTCGCCGGTCTCGCTGTCCACCAGCTTGAGGTCGCCCTCGAGCGCAGGGTCCAGCTCGTCGGGCGAGAGCGTGTGGAGCACGATCAGCTCGGAGCCGGTCGAGGCCAGCTCGCGGATCACGCGGTCCGCGCCCGGATCGAGCAGGTCGGAGATGAGCACCACCACGCCACGGCCCCGGAGCATCGCGGCCGCGTGCCGCGACGCCGCCACCAGGTCGGTCACGCCCTCGGCGGGCTGGATCGAGGACAGGTTCGCCAGCAGCCGGAACACACGCCCCGAGCCGCGCAGCCCACTCTGGCGGCGGGCCTGGCGGCCGGCCAGCGCCGCGACCACGACGCGGTCCTCGGATGCCAGCCCGATGTACCCCAGCGCCGCGGCCGCGCGCTTGGCGAACAGGAGCTTCTGGGGCTGCCCGAACGCCATCGAGGGGCTGGCGTCGAGGAGGAACGTGATCGTGACGTCCTCCTCCTCGATGAACAGCTTCACGAACAGCTTCTCGAGCCGCGCGTAGACGTTCCAGTCGAGCTGCCGGAGGTCGTCGCCCAGGGCGTAGTCGCGGTAGTCGGCGAACTCCACGCTCTGGCCCCGCTTCACGCTCCGCCGTCCGCCCTTGAGGCCGCCGCGCACCGGCTGCTTCATGAGCACGCCGAGGCGCTCCAGCTGGCGCAGGAAGCCCTCGTCGAAGACCGTCGGGTCGAGGTCGTTGGGGAGGAACGCCTTGACGCCCGCGGGACGCTCGGCGGTCCGCTCCTCGACGGGCGGCTCGGACGGGGGAGTGGGGGACAGGGTCATGGTGCTGGTCGCCGGGCCTGCCTACTCGACGGCGGGCGGGGCCACCTCGTCGAGGATCGCGCGGACGACGGCCTCGGAGGTGATGCCCTCGGCCTCGCCTTCGAAGTTGAGGATCACGCGGTGGCGGAGCGACGGCAGGGCGGCCGCTCGGACGTCGTCCACGGACACGTTGAACCGCCCGTCCATGAGCGCCATGATCTTGCCCGCGGTGACCAGCGCCTGGGCGCCGCGCGGCGACCCACCGTAGCGCACGTACTGGCGGGTGAGGCCCGGGGCGCGCCGGTTGTCGGGGTGCGTCGCCGCGAGGAGCGAGACCGCATAGGCGGTGATGTGCGGGGCGATCGGCACGGCTCGCGCGAGCCGCTGCATCTCGACGATCTCGGCCGCCGTCGTCACCTTCCGCGCGGCCGGTGCGTCGGCGCCGGTCGTCCGGTCGATGATCGCGATCAGGTCCTCCTCGGACGGGAACGGGACCATGACCTTGAGCAGGAACCGGTCCAGCTGCGCCTCGGGGAGGGGATAGGTGCCCTCCATCTCGAGCGGGTTCTGGGTGGCGAGCACGAAGAACGGTGGCTCCAGCCGGTGACGCTCGCGGGCGACCGACACCTGCTGCTCCTGCATCGCCTCCAGCAGCGCCGACTGGGTCTTGGGCGTGGCGCGGTTGATCTCATCGGCGAGCAGCAGGTTGGTGAACACTGGCCCCGACTGGAACCGGAACACGCGCTGGCCACCCTCCTCCACGAGCACGTTGGTGACCACGATGTCCGCAGGCATCAGATCGGGCG
>CAYJOH010000103.1:0-3717 GCA_964371685.1 uncultured Anaerolineaceae bacterium | reverse complement strand
GGTTGAAGGCGCAGTCGATGACGTCCGCGACCGTGCGCACGAGCATCGTCTTGCCCAGTCCGGGCACGCCCTCCAGGAGCGCGTGGGCGTTGGCGAGGAGGCAGATCATCACCTGGCGGACGAGGTCGTCCTGGCCGACGATGACCTTGCCGATCTCCGCACGGATGACCTCCGCGGTCCGGGCGAACTCCTGCGCCGAGAGCTCGGCGGGTGCGACGCGTTCGGCGTCCGCGGTGATGTCCGTCATCCCTGCCTCCTGGCGCTACCGCTCGCCGCCGAGCGATGCGAAGTAGTCACGAACGTAGTCCTTGACGTCGATCGGCACATACGTCCGATCGAGCGCCTCGATGGCGAAGTCGCTGAAGTCCTGGATCACCTGGGTGTAGGGCACCACGGCGCCGTTGTCGGTGCCCTGGCCCTGGTTGTCGCCCTGCGAGGTCTGGCCGGTGCCGCCGGAGCCCGCGACGTAGGTCGGGTCGCCCGGACGGCCGAGGCGCTCGAAATCGGCGAACACGGTGTCCACGTCGTCCGTACCGAACGGCTTGTTGGGGTTCGTGGGTCCGCGGAAGCCACTGTCGCCGCCACGGCCGCTGCCCAGGAAGCGTGCGTTGGACCCGCCACCGCCGAGGGAACCGCCTCCCTGCTGGCCCTGGCCCTGTCCTTGACCGGAGCCCTGGCCCGAGCCTTGACCCTGCCCCTGGCCCTGGCCGGATCCCTGCCCCTGCCCCTGGCCATCGCCCTGGCCCTGCTGGCCCGACTGGCCCTGCTGCCCGGTGCCCGAGCCCAGCTGGCCGGACTGGCCCTGCTGCCCGGTGCCCGAGCCCTGCTGGCCCTGGCCCTGCTGCCCGGTGCCCGAGCCCTGCTGGCCCTGGCCCTGCTGGCCGGACTGCCCCTGTTGACCCGTGCCCTGTTGGCCCTGCTGCCCGGCCGCGGTCAGCGTCCGGCGTGCCGTCTGGAGATCACCGGCGGCTCGCGCCAGGTCACGGTTCCGCTGAACGTCCGTGGCGCCGCTGTTGAGCGCCGCACCCAGGCGGGCGAGTGCGGCCTGCGCGCCGGCGTCGTCGCCGTTGGCGATGGCGGTCGCGGCATCGTGGAGGGCTGACTGGGCCTCCGAGCCGGCCTGCCGTGCCACATCCTCCAGCTCGTCGAGCTGCCGAGCCAGCGCGTCACGCTGCTCGGCGGTCAGCCTGGACAACTGCTCGCCCCGGCGGGCGAGGTCCTCGGCGGCCTGCTCCGGGTCACCCGCGGGGTTGCTGTCGGTACCGGTCGCGGCGCGCGAGAGCGACCGCGACAGGGTGGAGATGGCCGCTGCGCGCTGCTCCGTCCGGGGATCCAGGCGCGAGCGGATCGCGTCCTCCAGCGACCCAAGGCGGGCAAGCTGGGCATCGAGGTCCTGCGGCCGCTCCCGCAGCTCGCGGGCGAGGCGCCGCAGCTCCTCGGCGGTCTCGGTCCGGGCGTCGGGGGTGGTGGCGCCCTCCTCGAGCTCGCGAGCGGTCTCGTCCAGCCGGCGTGCCTCCTGCTCCGCGGCCGCTGTCTGGCGCTCGCGCTGGGCGAGCACCGCGGACTGGGGGTTCGGGAGCAGGACCGCGGGGAGCACCAGCAGCGCCGCGACCGCGATGACGGCGCCGGCACGCCGCGGGACCCGCGGCCGGAAGGCGCGCCGATCGGCGACGGCCAGGGTGCGCACCGCATCCTCGCGTTGGAGGCGCACAAGCTGGGCCAGCTGGTCGCGATCATCGAGGGACGTGCCCTCGGCCGCAGCGGCGATCGGTCCCGCGAGGTCCGGTCGCTGGTCAGCGAGCTCCAGGGCGGACGAGATGCGGTCGCGCAGACCCTGCTCCCCGTCCAGCGCCAGGGCGGCCTCCGCAAGCGTCGGACGAACGCGCACGGCATCCACCAGGAGCGCCACCAGGCCCGCCACTGCGACCGCGGCCACGAGCGCTGGGAGCATCTCCATGGCGATGATGCGCGCCGCCACCGCGAGCCCCAGCAGCGCGAGTGTGACGGCGGCGAGGATGCGGCTGCCGTCACGGACGATGCGCCGCAGCCAGAGTCGCCGCCGGTACGGGCGCAGCCCGGCACGCAGCTCGAGCAGGAGCGGATCGAGCGTCATGGCGTCACCTCGTCGGTGGGCTGGGGGGCGTCGGCGGGATCGCGCGGCAGATCGCCGGCAGCGATGGGACGGATGTCAGACGCCAGACCGACAGCCGCGGTTCCCCAGGCGGCACCGTCCGGGACGGTGCCGCGCCGCAGGCGGAAGCGCCGGGTGGGCGCCACCAGCTGCGCCGAGAGCAGCGTGAGGACGATGCCCACGACCACGAACGCCGTGGCGGTCTGGGGCCAGAACGTGTCACGCGGGAACCCGAACGAGGGGAGCGCCTGTTGCTGCGGCGCGACGTCGTCCGCGACGGGGTCCTCAGCGAGCGCCCCCGGGAACCCGGCCGCGACGGCAGCCTCGACGCCGAAGGCCGGCTTGATGAAGGCACCGCCGACGTTGTCGACGGCCGGCTGCGAGCAGAACCCGCCATCGGGGCAGTCGCTCGTGCGCGGCGTGCTGAAGAACGGCGTCCCGGTCACCGACGCCACGTAGTCGCACGTGTCGGGGTCGTAGCCGCCGGGCGCCGTGGTGCAGATGAGGTCCATATCGCCCACGAACGGGTTCAACCACAGGAGCGCGACTGGCGCGCGGTCAGAGCGCTTCACGGGGATGAAGCCCGCCTGGGTCTTCGCGGTCTCGGTGCTGAGCACGGTCCAGAACTCGTGGACCGCGGCGCTGCCGAGCGTGATGGCGAGGACCACGATGAGCGTGATCACGGTCGCGGTCTGGGTCCGCCGGGTGAGCGCGGAGATGAACAGGCCGATGGCGCCCATCCCGAACGCGGTCGCGAACAACACGGCGTACGCCCGCAGCAGGTCCTCCGGACCGACGCCGCCGAACACGAACACGATGGCCATCAACGGCACCGACGCGAGGATCAGGAGGAACACGTAGGACAGCGCGGACAGCAGCTTGCCGATGACCATGCCGAGGGTGGACAGCGGGGTGGTGACCAGCAGATCGATGGTCTGCTTCTCGCGCTCGAGGGAGATGGCGCCGGTCGTGAACGCCGGTGCCAGCACGAGCACCATCAGGGTGAGCACGAGCAACAGCCCGCTGAAGATGGCGTGGCCGATGTCCGCGGAGAGCGCGAGCTCGGCCGTGCCGTTGATGAACCCGTCTCGGAACAGGCTCTCGGCCTCGATGGTCGCCTGCTGGCGCAGGTAGGCGTAGATGCCGAAGGCGAAGGCGCTCAGCAGCAACAGGTAGATGGTCAGGATCGCGAACGCGCGCCGGCCGCGCATCCGGCCCCGCAGCTCCTTGATGCCCACGGCGCTGATGCCGGTCGCGAACCCGCGCAGGATGCGGCCAGGGCCGCGTCGCCGGCCATGCGCCGGACGGGGTGCGGTCGTCGTGCTCATGCCACGGCCTCCTCGCGCGTGCCGGGCCCGGCCACCTCGGTGATCTGGAGGAACAGCTCCTCGAGGTCGCTCGCGGCGGGCGCGAACGCGGCGACCCGGATGCCCGCGCTCACGGCGCGCGCGAGCAACGTCGCCGCGGCGTCGTCATCGCCCCGGAGCGCGAGCTCGAGGCGCCCATCGGGCAGGATCTCCACGCCCGTCGCCTCCGGCTGCTCCGCGAACCAGCGGGCGGCCGTGGCGAGCGCCTCCGCGTCACCC
>CAYJOH010000102.1:0-7767 GCA_964371685.1 uncultured Anaerolineaceae bacterium | reverse complement strand
AGTCCAGGTCGCGGCCGAACGGCTTCTCGATGACGACCCGCCGCCAGCCGCCGTCGTGCCGCTCGTGGTCCAGCCCCACGCGACCCAGCTGGGCGACGACCTCCGAGAACGCGGACGGCTGCGTCGCGAGGTAGTAGAGCCGGTTGCCGTGGGTGCGCCGGTCCGCGTCGAGGCGGTCCAGGCGCTCGGCCAGGGCCGTGAACGCCGCCGGGTCGCCGAAGTCACCGCGGTGGTAGAAGATCCGGGACGCCAGCTCGTCCCACTCGTCGCGATCCACGGGCAGGACGCGCGAGTAGCGGTCCAGCGACGCCTTGAGCTCCTCGCGGAACGCCTCGTCCGAGTACGACCGGCGCCCGACGGCGACGACCGTGAACTCGTGCGGCAGCAGGTGCGTCCGCCACAGCTGGTACAGCGCCGGGATGACCTTGCGGTGAGCCAGGTCGCCGGTCGCGCCGAACAGGACGAAGGCGGCCGGGTCCGGGACGCGCTCGAGGCGCAGGCCCTCGCGGAGCGGGTTGTCGGCCGGCCGCGGTGCGGGCGCGCGGCGCCGAGTCTCGGCGGCCAGCCGGAGCTCGCGCATCGTGCGCGGGACGTCCTTCTTCGCGGGCGCCGCCGGGGCGGCCTTCGCGGGTGCCTCGGCCTTCGCAGGCGCCACCAGGGCGGACTTCGCGGGCGCCGCCGGGGCGGCCGCCGGCCTGACCTTAGCGCGTGCCACGGGCCATCCCTGCCTTCGCAGCCCGGCGGTCCCAGGCCTTCGCGATGTACGGGACCGCGGCCGGGGTCACGCACCCGGTCTGCCCGTGATCCACGACCACCGGCCCGATCCGCGCCGCGGTCGCCTCCGCGGCCTCGCGCAGGGCCGCGTTCCGGATCCCGATCCCGATCAGCGCCCCGTTCATGCTGTGCCGCGTCCGGTTGCCGGCCGTGGCGATCCCGGCCTCGATCCGCCGGAGGAGCGCGAGGTACCACGCGTCGCCGAGCGTCGCGTCGCGGATCGCCAGCTGCGCGTACAGGTCCCAGCCCGCCTGCGCCGTCCAGTCGCGGTCCGCGGCGGACCACCGGTCAGCCCGCTCGCGCACCCCCGGCACCTGCGCGGCCAGCGAGCCCACGAACGTGTCCACCAGCACGTAGACGTCGATCTCCGCCAGCCACGCGTCGAGGTCCGTCTCGTTGGCCGCGGCCGGGTCCGCGACCATGCACGCCAGCAGCCGGGCGTCGTAGTTGCCGGTCGCCCACAGCCCGAGCGCGAGCGGCTGGTCCCGCTTCGCCTCCTTCGCCAGCGCGTGAAGGGTCGCGAAGCTCACGCCGAACAGCGGGTCCTTCGCGCCGTGGCGCCGGTAGATCTTCCGGTTCTGCTCCGTGCCGGCGGCCTCGAGGCGCGCCATCGCCGTCGCCAGGTCCATCGTCGCGCCTCCGCCGTGTCCGCCCGCGCCCGATCGCCAGCGTCCTAGCCCGTCTTCACCGCGTGGCCGCCGAACTCGTTGCGCAGGGCGGCCAGCACCTTGGCGCCGTAGGAATCGTCCTGGCGGGACCGGAACCGGTTGAGCAGCGCGAGGGTGATCACCGGCGCCGGGACGTCGCGGTCGATCGCCTCCTGGACCGTCCAGCGGCCCTCGCCGGAGTCCGCGACCCAGCCCTTGAGACTGACCAGGTCGTTGCCCTGGGCGGCGAAGGCGCGCACGGCCAGCTCCAGCAGCCACGAGCGGACCACCGAGCCGTGGTTCCACAGGTCGGCGATCCCGCGCAGGTCCAGGTCGTAGTCCGAGGCGTGCATGATCTCGAAGCCCTCGGCATACGCCTGCATCATCCCGTACTCGATCCCGTTGTGGATCATCTTCACGTAGTGCCCGGCGCCCGGGCCGCCGACGTGCAGGTAGCCGTCCTCGGGCGCGAGCGAGCGGAACACGGGCTCCAGCGGCGTCACGGCCGCGGCGTCCCCGCCGACCATCAGGCAGTAGCCCACCTGGAGGCCCCAGATCCCGCCCGACACCCCGGCGTCGACGTAGCGGATTCCCTTCGCGTCCAGCGCCGCGTGGCGGCGGACGTCGTCGTGGAAGTTGGTGTTGCCGCCGTCGATGATCGTGTCGCCGGGCTCCAGGTGCTCGAGCAGCTCCTCGATCTGCGCCTCGGTCGCGTCACCGGCCGGGACCATGATCCAGACCGCACGCGGCCGCTCGAGCGTCGCGACCAGCTCCTCGATCGTGAAGGCGGCCGTGGCCCCCTCCTTCGCGATCTCCTGCGTCTTCTCGGGCGTCCGGTTGTAGGCGACGATCTCGTGGCCGTCGCGGAGCAGGCGGCGAACCATGTTCGCGCCCATCCGCCCGAGTCCGATGAAGCCGATACGCATGGGTGGGTCTCCGCTGGGCGACCGGGTGGTCGGGGATGATCGGGGTAGAGCATAGGGCCGGGTGTCGAGGATCGCCCGAGCGGGTCGCGTTCCGGGGGCGTCATCGAGCGGTCCGGCGTGCGCCTCACCGCCGCCCGGCCGTTCGCCCAGCGGCCGAACCGGCGCATCGTGTTCGGTTTCCGCCGGCTGGCGGTGCGTCTGTGCGCCCCGGCGGCGGCCCATGCGCCAGGTCAGCCGCGCAGCGGCCAGGATCGCACGGGGTGCGCTCGTTCAACCGCCCAGCGGCGGACGAGCCGCGGACGAGCGGCGGACGAGCCGCGGACGAGCCGGCGGACGAGCGGCCGGCGTCAGCCCTCGCCCATCGACTCGGCCTCGATGGCGAGCACCTTGCCCAGGCGCCGGACGTGGCGTGGCTCGCCCGAGAACGTCGCGTCCAGGAACGCGAGCGAGATCTCGATCGCCGGCTCGATCCCGATCACCCGCGCCCCGAGCGTGAGCACGTTCATGTCGTCGTGCTCCACGCCCTGGTGGGCGGAGTAGGTGTCGTGGCAGATCGCGGCCCGGATGCCGCGCATCTTGTTGGCCGCGATCGACGCGCCCACGCCGGAGCCGCAGACCAGGATGCCCCGGTCCGCCTCGCCGGCCTGGATCGCCTCGCCCAGCGCCCGGGCGAAGTCCGGATAGTCGTCCTGGGGGTCGGAGCCATCGCCGCCCAGATCCACCAGGGCGTGCTCGCCGTCCAGCGCCGCCGCCAGCCTCGAGATCAGCTCGCGCTTGAAGGCGGCTCCGGCGTGGTCGGCGGCGAGGGCGATGCGCATCGTCGGCTCTCCTCAGTCGTGCCCGGGATCGCTGGACGGGGTGCGATCCACGCCTGGATCGCCGCGCTCCAGGGTCGGGTGCGCCCCGTGGGGGTCGTGGAGCGTCCCGAGCCGGCCGCGGAGCCCGTCGCGGACGACGCGCCTCCCGACGTCCGCCACGCGGTCCACCGTGAACCCGAACTCCTTGAAGATCGTGCCGGCGGGCGCGCTGGCGCCGAAGTGGTCGATGCCGATGATCGCGCCCTCGTCGCCCGCGTATCGCTCCCAGCCGAACGGGACGCCGGCCTCCACGGTGACGCGTCGGCGGACCGACGGCGGCAGGACCGCATCGCGGTAGGCGACGTCCTGGGCCTCGAACCGCTCCCAGCACGGCAGGCTCACGACCCGGGTCGGGATGCCGTCGGCCTCGAGGCTATCGGCGGCCCGGAAGCACAGCTGCAGCTCCGAGCCCGTGCCGATCAGGATGAGCTGCGGTTCGCCGCCAGCCGCCTCGCGCAGGACGTACCCGCCGCGGCGGACGCCCTCGCGCGCGAGCGCCGTCGTCCCGGGGAGGGTCGGCAGCTTCTGGCGGGTGAACGCGAGCGCCACGGGGCCGGGCCGCGCCCCCGCGAGCGACGGCCGCTCCACCGCCAGCGCCCAGGCCGCCGCCGCCTCGTTCGCGTCGCCGGGCCGGACGAACCACAGGTTGGGGATCGCCCGCAGCGCCGCGTAGTGCTCCACGGGCTGGTGCGTGGGCCCGTCCTCGCCCAGGCCAACCGAGTCGTGGGTCCAGACGTACGTCACGTGGAGCCCGGACAGGGCCGCGATCCGGACGGCGCCCCGCATGTAGTCGCTGAAGGTCAGGAACGTGGCCGCGTAGGGCAGGAAGCCGCCGTGGTACGCGAGGCCGTTGGCGATGCCGCCCATCGCGTGCTCGCGGACGCCGAACCGGAGGTTGCGCCCGGCGTGATCGGCGGCGAAGTGGTCGTGCCCGTCCGCCTTGACGTCGGTCAGGTTGGACTCGGACAGGTCCGCGGAGCCGCCGAACAGCTCCGGCAGCGTGGCCCCCAGCGCCTGGATCGCCTCCTGGCTGGCGTTTCGCGTGGCGACCTCGGTGCCGGTCTCGTAGGCGGGGAGCCCGGCGTCCCAGCCGGCGGGGAGCGCGCCCGCCAGGCGCCGGCGAAGCTCGGCGGCCTCCGCAGGATGGGCGGCCGCGTAGCGATCGAGACGGGCCTCCCACGCGGCAACGCGATCGCGACCCTCGCCGACGGCAAGGCGGAACAGCTCGCCCGCCTGCTCGGGAACGTAGAAGCTGCGGTCCGGGTCCCAGCCGTAGGCCGCCTTGGTGAGGCGGACCTCGTCCGGGCCGAGCGGCGCGCCGTGCGCCTTCTGGCTGTCCTGCTTGTTCGGGCTGCCGTAGCCGATGTGGGTGCGGACGGCGATGATCGAGGGCCGGTCATCGCCCTTGGCGGCCTCGATGGCGGCGTCGATGGCCGCGACGTCGTTGCCGTCGTCGACGCGCTGGACGTGCCAGCCGTAGGCGCCGAACCGCCCCAGGACGTCCTCGCTGAACGCCCAGGCCGTCGGCCCGTCGAGCTGGATCCGGTTGTCGTCGTAGAGCGCGATCAGCTTGCCCAGGCGCAGGTGGCCGGCCAGCGAGCAAGCCTCGGACGCAACGCCCTCCTGGAGATCGCCGTCGGAGCAGATGACGTACGTCCGGTGGTCGATGATCTCGTGGCCGTCGCGGTTGAACTCCGCGGCGAGGCGACGCTCCGCGATCGCCATGCCGACCGCGTTGGCGAGGCCCTGGCCGAGCGGCCCGGTCGTCGCCTCGACGCCGGGCGTCAGCCCGTACTCCGGGTGACCGGGGGTGATCGAGCCCCACTGGCGGAAGGCCTTGAGGTCATCGAGCGTGACCGCGTACCCGGTCAGGTGGAGGAGCGAGTACAGGAGCATCGACGCGTGGCCGGCAGACAGGACGAAGCGATCGCGGTTCGGCCACTCCGGCTGGGTGGGCGAGTGCCGGAGGTGGCGGGTCCACAGCGCGTACGCCATCGGTGCCATGCCCATCGGCGCCCCCGGGTGCCCGGAGTTCGCCTGCTGGACGCCGTCGATCGCGAGGGTGCGGATGGTGTCGACGGCGAGCTGGTCGAGGCGGTCCGTGGCGAGGGTCATCGCGGTCTCCGGGTTGGGCGGGTCGGCGGGTGGTGCCGCCCGGCCATCGTACCGCGCGGGACGCGAGCTGCCCGGTCCGCACGTTCGGCCCGCGCGCTACCCTCGACCGATGGCGAAGAGCCCGCCGCCTCCCCGTGTCATCGTCCTCGGCGACCTCACGCTGGACGTCGTCCTGGCACCCGCCCGGCCGCTCGAGCGCGGCACGGACGTCCCGGGGCGGGCCATGCTCCGCCAGGGTGGTTCGGCGGCCACTACCGCGCGCTGGCTCGGCCGCCTGGGTGCACGCTCCACCCTGATCTGCGCCGTCGGCCGTGACGCCGCCGGGCGGTCCCTCGTCGCGGCGCTCCGCTCGGATGGGGTCAGGGTTCGCGCCCAGCGGATCGTCGGCAGCCGCACCGGCCGAATCGGCGTGCTCGTCGAGCCCGGCGGCGAGCGCTCGTTCGTCGCGGACCGGGCCGCCGCGGACTGCCTCGGACCCCGGGACCTCGATCCCGCCTGGTTCATTGGCATCGACGCCCTGCACCTCCCCGCGTACTCGCTGCTCGGCAGGCCGCTGGGCGACGCCGGCCTGGCCGCAACCCGCCTCGCCCGTGCCGCGGGCGCGCTCGTGACCATCGACCTCGCGTCGGTGGGCCCGCTGCTCGAGCGTGGCCGCCGGCCGGCGCTCGCGCTGATCGGCGAGGCCGCGCCGGACCTGCTGTTCGCGACGGCCGGCGAGGCCGATGCCCTGGTGGGTGCCCGGCGCACCGACGGCCTGCTCGACCTCGCCCCGATCGCGGTCGTCAAGCGCGGTCGGCAGGGGGCCACCGTGCTGGCGCGTGCCGACGGCGGCAACCTCATCCGCCTCGAGATCGCGACGACCCCGCTCAGCGCCACCGACACGACCGGCGCCGGCGATGCCTTCGACGCCGGCTTCCTCGCCGCGTGGCTGGCCGCCCGCCGCCGCGGTCTCGCCCAGGCGGCCGCGCTGCGCCGGGGCGCCGTCGCCGGCAACCGCACGGCGCTGCGCCACCTGTCCAACCCACCGGGCGAGCTGCAGCTGGGCTGAACGCCGGGCCCCGAGCCGGCGGGTCGTCCGCGTCGGGACTCAGCGCGCGATGTGCCCGTCGAACCAGTCGAGGACCCGGGTCATGCGGTCGATGCGCCGGTCGGGGCGCCCGGTGGCCTGGACCACGTGGTACTCCTCGGGGTACAGCACGTACTCCACCTCGCGGCCGAGCCAGCGCAGCGCGACGAAGAGCTGCTCGTTGTCGGCGGGCGGGCAGCGGCGATCGGCCTCCGCCTGGAGGAGCAGCAGCGGCGTCCGGACGGCGGCCACGTTGCGCAACGGCGACTGGCGCCACAGCAGCTCCACCCCTTCGGGCGTGGTGGGGTCGCCCATCCGCGCGCTGCGGCAGTACTCCGGGCCCTCGTCGCTGTGCGCCCAGGCCGACACCTGGTTGGTGACGCCGTTCTCGGACACGGCGGCCCGGAAGCGGTCGGTCGTCCCGACGAGCCAGTTGACCATGAACCCGCCGTACGACAGGCCGAGGGCGCCCAGCCGCCCGGGATCCGCCAGCCCGAGCCCGACGACGTGGTCCAGCGCCGCGTGCACGTCCTCGGCATCCACGCCGCCCCAGTCGCCCAGCTGCGGCCGGATCCACTCGCGGCCGTAGGTCGCGGAGCCGCGGATGTTGGGCAGCACCACGCGGTAGCCGCGGGCGCACAGGAGCACGACCTCCAGCGACGGGGCCGGGGACCACGCGCCGAGCGGCCCGCCGTGGACATCGACGACCGTCGGCCGCGGCTCGTCGCGGGCGCCGGCGGGCGAGGCGATCCAGGTCTCGATCGGGCCACCCGGACCGGGCGCCTCCACGACCCGCATCTCGGGCCAGGCGAGGCCGTCGATCCACGACGAGCCCATCGTCGTGAGCGGGCGGACCGCGCCGCCCTCGACCAGGGCGAGCTCCGGCGGCCGAGCGCCGATCGTCGCGGTGACGGTGACCAGCCCGCCGCCCAGCGCGACGGTGGTGGCCATGACGTCGCCACCGGCCAGCGGCACCGGGGCGCCGGTGGATCGGCCGGTCGCGGGGTCGATGCCGAACCGCCACGGATGGCACCGGCCGCGGTCGGACACGAGGGCCACGATCGCGTCCGCCCCGTCCCAGGCGGGTCCGGGCCGCGATTCCGCCTGCCAGCCTGTCAGGTCGGTGTCGGCCCAGCTGCCGACCGGGCGGTCGAGGTCGGGCGCCAGCGGGACAGCCGGCGCCGAGCCGTCCGCCGGGCCCACGAACAGCGTCGGGGCGATGTCGTCGAAGTGGTCCGCGTCGTCCACGCCGATCGCGGCGAGCCACCGGCCGGCCGGCGAGTACGCCGGCGCCCGCACCGGTCCAGCCAGGCTCAGGACCTCGCGTGGCTCGGGGATCGCGCCGCGTCCCCGCCCGTCGAAGGCGACCTCCCAGATCGAGG
>CAYJOH010000101.1:0-7793 GCA_964371685.1 uncultured Anaerolineaceae bacterium | reverse complement strand
GCCCTGTATCATCCCGCCCCGATGCGACGCACCGGCCCGATCCTGATCATCGTCATCGGCCTGTTGGCCCTGTTCGTCGATTTCGTCCCGCTCTCCATCCCGAGCGCGGACGGCACCAGCCGCCGGATCGAGACCGTGCTCGGCCTCGACCTCCGCGGCGGCCTCCGGGTCGAGTACCAGGTGAAGCCCGCCGAGGGCAAGACCCCGAGCCTCCAGGACCTCAACGTGATGAAGCAGATCATCACCAGCCGGGTGGACAAGTCGGGCGTCGCCGAGGCGCAGGTGGTCGTCCAGGGCAGCGACCGGATCGTCGTCGAGATGCCCGGTGTCCAGAACGCGGACCAGATCCGGTCGCTCGTCGGGACGACGGGGCGGCTCGACTTCGTGCCGCTGGGCAGCACCCAGATGGCCGACGGCCAGGACGTGGACCTCGAGGCGTTCCCGCCGCTGTTCTCGGGCGACCAGATCGCGAGCGCCTCGATCGGCGCCAACGAGACCGGCCTGCGGACCGTGAACTTCGTGCTCAAGGACCCCGGCAAGACGCTGTTCGCCGACTACACGCGGGACCACGTCGGCGACTACTTCGCCATCGTCCTCGACAGCAAGGTCATCAGCGCCCCGGTGATCCAGGGTTCGATCCCCAACGGCCAGGTCGAGATCAGCCAGAACGGCATCGGCGGCTACCCGCTGGCGGAGGCCCAGAACCTGGTCACGATCCTCCAGTTCGGCCAGCTTCCATACCCGCTCGACGAGCTCGCCAACACGACCGTCAGCCCGACGCTTGGTGAGGCGTTCCTGCGGGAGAGCCTGGTGGCCGGGTTCATCGCGATCCTGATGGTCATGTTCTTCATGATCGTCCACTACCGGCTGCCGGGCATCATCGCCAGCGGCGCGCTGATCTACTACGCGCTCGTCGTGTACGCGCTGTTCCGGCTGATCCCCGTGACGCTCACGCTGGCCGGGATCGCGGGCTTCGTGCTCACCGTCGGCATGGCGGTGGACGCGAACATCCTGATCTTCGAACGGGCGAAGGAGGAGCTGCGGACGGGCAAGAGCCTGCCGGCGGCCATCGAGGCAGGCTTCAACCGCGCCTGGAACTCGATCCTCGACTCGAACGTGTCGAGCCTGATCACGGCGCTGATCCTGTTCCTGTTCGGGTCGTCGGTGATCCGCGGCTTCGGCCTCACGCTGATCGTGGGCGTCCTGGTCTCGATGTTCTCCGCGATCACGGTCACGCGTACGGTGCTGCGCATCGTCGTCGCGCAGCCGTGGGCTCGGAAGGCGTGGATGTACGGGGTCACCGAGGAGGAGTTCCTGGCCCGCCCGACGTCCGCCCGCGCGGCCCTTCGAGGAGAGGCGCGCTCGCGTGTTTGACGTCATCGGGAAGCGCAACTGGTTCTTCGCGTTCTCCCTCGCAATCATGATCCCGGGCCTGATCTTCATCATCCTGGGACCCCTCACCGGCGGCAAGGTCGGCCTCCAGTTCGCCATCGACTTCACCGGCGGCACCGTGTGGTCGATCGCGTTCGAGGACCCGGACGTCACCCCCGCCGAGGTGAAGGAGGTCATCGCCGGCCAGGGCCTCGACTCCAGCGTGACCAAGGGCGGCGACGGCTACTTCGAGATCCGCACCGAGGAGGTCGGCCTGCTGCCGCCCGCGCCGTCGCCCACGCCCGTCCCGACGGCGGAGCCCTCTGCGTCCGCGTCCGCCTCTGCGTCGGCCTCGCCGGCCGCGAGCCCGAGCGCGGCGGCCAGCCCCACCCCGACGGCCTCGGCATCGCCCGCGGCCTCGGCATCGGCGGCGGCCTCGGCATCGCCAGGCGCAAGCCCCAGCCCGGCCGCAAGCCCCAGCCCCGCGCCCAGCCAGTCGGCGGCGGCCAGCCCGTCGGCCGCGCCGAGCGCCAGCCCGTCGGGTTCCGTCGCCCCGGCGTCGCCCGGCGCGAGCGTGGCGCCCAGCCCGTCGCCGGTCCCCGGCGGCAACCTCCCGACGACCGGCCGCCTGGGCGAGATCCGCGTCGCGCTCGAGGAGGCGCTGGGGCCGATCGCCTCGCAGCGCTCGCTGTCCACGGTCGGCGCGGTCGTGTCCAGCGACCTGATCACCCAGGCGCTGATCCTGATCCTCGTGGGCTCCGTCGGTATCCTGCTCTGGATCACCTACCGGTTCCGCGACGTGAAGATGGGGGCGACGGCCCTCGTCGCGCTGCTCCACGACGTGATCGTGGTCGTCGGCGCGTTCGCGATCCTGGGGACCCTCATCGGCATCCAGGTCGACAGCCTGTTCGTGACCGCGATGCTGACGGTCATCGGCTTCTCGGTCCACGACACGATCGTGGTGTTCGACCGGGTCCGCGAGAACCGTGCCCGCCACGCCGGCGAGCCGTTCGACCGGATCGTCAACCACTCGATCCTGCAGACCTTCGGCCGGTCGATCACGACCAGCCTCACGGTCGTGATCACGCTGCTCGCGCTGCTGCTGTTCGCGGGCGAGGCGATCGGCACGTTCGTGCTGGCGCTGCTGCTGGGCATCGTGTCCGGCACCTACTCGTCGATCTTCAACGCGAGCCCGCTCCTCGTCGTGTGGCACGAATGGGAGGACCGCAAGCGGGCGCGCGAGAACGCGGCCCGCCCGGGCCGCCGCGCGACCACGTGATCCCGGGGCCCGGCGCCCGCCGGGACCCGACGATCGCCTCGTTGCCCGGTCCCCGGGACCGGACCCCCGTCCCGTTGTCCGGCGGTGAAGTCGCGGATGAGCCGGACGTGGCATGCTCCGGCCGATGATCGAACCTCGTCACCGCTGGGTGTTCCCGGACCCGCTGCGCGTGTCCCCCGAGCTGCGCGATGCCGCACGCGAGCAGGGCCTGGGCACGTTCGCGGTCACGGTGCTGGCGCGTCGCGGGATCGCGGATCCGGCCGCGCTGGCCGCGTTCCTGGGGCCGGCCCTCGCCGGCCTGCACGATCCCCGCCTCCTGCCGGACGCGGACCGCCTGCTGGCGCGAGTCTCGGCCGCCCGGGCGAATGGCGAGCGGGTGATGGTGTTCGGCGACTTCGACGCGGACGGCCTGACCGGGCTCGCCCAGCTGGTGCTCGCGTTCCGGCGGCTGGGCATCGACGCCGTGCCGTACGTCCCGTCGCGGGTCGAGGAGGGCCACGGGCTATCGATGGCCGCCGTGGACACGGCCGTGGCCGGTGGCACGACGCTGATCGTGACGGTCGACACCGGGTCCACGAGCGTGGCCGAGGTCGCCGCCGCCCGCGACCGCGGGATCGACGTCGTGATCACCGACCATCACCGGCTGCCCGAGGTGCTGCCGGCGGCCGTCGCCCTGGTCAACCCGCACCGGGCGGACTCCGCGTACCCGGACCCCCGGCTGTCCGGCAGCGGCGTCGCGTTCACCGTGGCCCGCCTGCTGCTGGGCGAGCTGCTGGCCGCGGCAGCCGACGCGCTCGAGATGGCGGACCTGGCCACGATCGGGACGGTCTCGGACGTGGTGCCGATCCTGGGCGAGAACCGCGCGATCGCGCGGCTGGGGCTGGAGCGGATGCGGACCGCCCCGCGGCCGGGGATCGCCGCCCTGCTGGCGCGGGCCGGGATCGCGCCAGCGGCCGTGGACCTCGAGGACGTCGGTTTCGCGCTCGCCCCGCGCCTCAACGCCGCGGGCCGGGTGGGGGAGGCCCTCGATGCGGCCCGCCTCCTGCTCGCCGGCACGCCCGAGGAGGCCGAGGCGCTGGCGGCGATCCTCGAGACGGCGAACGGGACCCGCCGGGACCTGATGCGCACCGCGATCGCCGAGGCGCGCGCGGCGCTCGGCCTCCCGGACGCGGGCCAGGTGCCCGGCCAGCAGCCGCTGTTCGACGTCCCGGTCGGGGCGGCCGGGTCGATCCGCGTCGGCGGCGGCAACGACGCGCCCGCCATGCTCGTCCGCGGCCCGTGGCCGGTGGGCATCGTGGGCCTGGTGGCCGGGCGCCTCGCGGACCAGACGGGGCGTCCCGCCGTCGTCGCCACCCCGATCGGGCCGGTGCTCCGCGCGTCCTGCCGGAGCGACGGGCGGCTGGACCTCGCCGCGGCGCTGGCCGCGTGCTCGGACCTGTTCATCCGCCACGGTGGCCATGCCGCGGCGGCCGGCTTCGAGCTGCCCGAGGAGCGCTGGGAGGCCTTCGTGGAGCGCTTCCTCGCCCTCGCCGCGGCCGCCGCACCGGAGGACCCTCGGACCACGCTCGGGGTGGACCTGGCGCTGCCGGCGGCCTACGTGGACTATGGCCTGTTCCGCGACCTGGCCAGGCTCGCCCCGTGCGGGGCGGGAAACCCGGAGCCGCTGGTCGCCGTCCTCGGGCTCACCGTGCAGCGCGTCAGGGCCGCCAACGGCGGCCATACGCAGCTCGTCCTGCGCCGGGACCGCGACGTCCTGGACGGGATCGCCTTCGGCCGCCCCGACCTCGCGGCCTCACTCGCCGAGGGAGACCGGGTGGACGTCGTGGCGCGCCTGGCCAGTCGCGTGTTCGGCGGCCTCGAGACGCTGCAGCTGGAGGTGCGCGACGTCGCAGCCTCCGGCACGCACCCCCGCGCCGCCGAGGTGCTGGATCGCGCGGCCGGCCGGGCCGGTGCCGTGCCCGTCGGCCCCGGGGCCGCGGCGCTCGTGCCCGGAGGCCGCGCATGACCAGCTCCGGCCGCGGCGGGGGGCGACCCGCCCGCGGGCCGCGCCCAGTCCGCGACCCGTACGGCCTGCTGCCGGCCGGGACGCCAGTGGCGGCCATCCTGTCGATCGTCGGGCTGCTTCTCATCGCGCTGGCCACCGTCTCGCTCGCCAACGGCGACCTGCCGCTGGCGCCCGGTGGCGGCGGCCCGGACGGCTCCAGCGACCCCGGGATCGTCACGCGGACGCCCACGCCGTCGAACGTGATCGTCATCCCGGACGACCCGCTCGCAGACGTGCCCGGCACGATCGTCTACGTCAAGGCCGGGAACGTGTGGCTGCAGAGCGGCCGCGCGGTGCGCCAGCTGACCACCGGCGGCCGGGACTCGATGCCCTCGTTCTCGTCGGACGGGGAGGCCGTGATCTTCGTCCGGACGCGGCAGGTCGATGGGTACTGGACGGTGGACGGCGTGGGCAAGGACTACAAGCTCGACGTGCCGTCGATCATGAGCGTCCCGGCGGCGGGCGGCGACGCGACGCGGATCCTGGACGGGATCGTGGACCCGTCCGGACGCAGGAAGTGGCAGGGCTGGATCCGCCAGCCGGTGATGTCGCCGGACGGCAAGACCATCGCGATGGCGACGGACCTTCCCGACCCGACGACCAGCGACGTCGTGCTCAAGCTGTACACCCTGCGGACGAACAAGATCGCCAACCTCGGCCTGTCGCAGCAGATGCCGCTGGGCCACCAGGACCCTGCATGGCGCCCGGACGGCGCGCGGCTGCTGTACGTGCGCAACGACCGGGACGGTGCCAAGGGGGCGCCGCGGATCTACAGCTACAACCCGTCCACCAAGAAGACCGCCCCCGTGACCGCACCCGGCTACCTCCACCCGTCGTGGTCGCCCGACGGGCGCTACATCGCGGCCACCAAGACGAGCGCCTTCGGCACGGACGTGGTGATCCTCAACGCGGCCACCGGCGCCGAGCTGCTGCGCCTGACCACCGATGGTGATTCCTGGGCGCCCACCTGGTCGCCGCGCGGGGACCAGGTCGCATTCCTCCATGTCACCGGCCAGGTCGTGGACCTGCGGCTCGCCCAGCTCGAGGGCGCGGCACCTGCCTGGACGGTGAAGGAGACGATCGACATCACGACCAGCGCCGGTCTCGACAGCCTGTCGCGCCCCGACTGGTTCATCCCCGCGGACGAGCTGCCGGCCAGCCCGCCGCCGTCCGGGTCGCCCGGCGCGTCCCCGTCCGGGTCGTGACCGCGACCTACCTCGAGCGGCTGGCGGCGCGCAGCGCCGCGGCGGGCACGGTCCTGTGCCTGGGCATCGATCCCGATCCGGCGGCCCTGCCGGCCGGGTTCCCGCCGACCCTCGCGGGCATCGAGCGGTTCGCCCGGCTGCTTCTCGAGGCCGCGCTGCCGTCGGCGGCCGCGGTCAAGCCCAACCTGGCCTTCTTCGAGGCCTACGGCAGCGCCGGGCTGGCCGCCCTGGAGCGGCTGCGTGCGCTCGTGCCGCCGGACGTCCCGGTCGTGGCCGACGCGAAGCGCGGCGACATCGGCTCCACCGCCGCCCGGCAGGCGGAGGCGCTGTACGACGCCTTGGGCGCGGACGCTGTGACCGTCAACCCGTACCTGGGCGAGGAGGCGGTCGCGCCGCTCCTCGTGCGCGGCGACCGGTTCGCCTATGTCCTGTGCCGGACGTCCAACCCGGGTGCCGGCGAGCTCCAGGGCCTGCAGGTCACCGCCGACGAGGCCACGGGTGCGCCCGGCGAGCCGCTCTGGGCGCGCGTGGCGCGCCGCGCCACGGCGTGGGGCCCGGGCGGGACCGTGGGGCTCGTGGTCGGGGCGACGGCACCCGACGAGCTGGCCGTCGTGCGGGCCATCGCCCCCGGCCTCGCGTTCCTGGTTCCCGGCGTGGGGGCCCAGGGCGGCGGGATCGGTCCGGTGCTGGCGGCCGGCCCGGCCACCGCCGCGCCGGCCGGCGGACGCCCCGGCGGGGGGCTGCTGGTGAACGTGTCGCGGGGCATCGCGTGGGCCGCCACGGACGCGTCGGAGGGGGCGCTGCGGGACCCCGCGGAGCGGCTCGCGGAGGCCGCCCGTGCGTGGGCCGGGAGGCTCCCTGTGCTACCCTAGCCGGCCACGGGCCGGCCCCGAGGAGGCCCGACCCCGTCACGAGGTCGAACACAGGACATGCCGTTCAACATCGGACCCGGTGAGCTCATCATCGTCCTGATCATCGCGCTCATCGTCGTCGGCCCGGGCAAGCTCCCGGACGTCGGTTCGGCGCTCGGCAAGAGCATCCGGGAGTTCCGCAAGGCCGCCTCGGACGTCAAGGAGACGACCAGCCTCGAGGCGTCCAAGCCCGCGCCGGCACCGGCACCCGCGCCGGCCGCCCCGGCCGCGGCTCCCGTGCCGTCGGCGGCCCCCTCGGTGGACGCCGCGCCCGCCACGGTCCCGGCTCCCGGTGAGCCCGTGGCGGCGACCGTGGGCGCCGACACCGACGAGCAGGTGACGATCTAGGCCCCGCCGGCCACCGCCAGCACCGCCCGCCATGGCCGATGCCGATGCCGTCCGCGATGTCGCGATCCCGGCGCGCCTGAACCCGACGGGGGAGCCCGCCCCGCCGCCGTCGCCCTCCGTGACGCCCCCCGACGCGCCATCCGCGCAGCCGGGCGAGATGTCGCTCGTCGGCCACCTGACCGAGTTGCGCGACCGGCTGATCCGCATGGTGCTGGCCGTGGCCGTCGCCTCGAGCATCGGGTTCATCCTCGGCGACCAGATCGTCGCCGTCCTCAAGGCGCCCATCCCGACCGACGCGCCGCTCTACTTCACCGGGCTCGGCGACGCCTTCGTCATCCGGCTCAAGATCGGCATCGTGGTCGGCATCATCCTGGCGATGCCCGTGATCCTGTACCAGGTATGGGCGTTCGTGGCGCCCGGCCTGACCCCGGACGAGCGCCGGGTGGTCCGCCCCTGGATCCCGTTCGCGCTCCTGTTCTTCGCCGCCGGCGTGGGCCTCGCCTACGTGATCCTGCCGTTCGCCGCGAGCTTCCTGATCGGCTTCTCCACCGCGGACCTCCAGCCGCTGATCACGGCCGGTGCCTACTTCGACTTCGTGACCACGATGTTCCTCGCCTTCGGCCTGATCATGGAGT
>CAYJOH010000100.1:0-7881 GCA_964371685.1 uncultured Anaerolineaceae bacterium | reverse complement strand
CGACCGCTGGGCGCCGCCGCTGCTCGCCCTCGCGGTCCGGCTGGTCCGCGAGCGGGGACCGATCGCGCTCGAGGGCCTCAAGCTGGTCGCTCTCGAGGGCCTGGACCGGCTGGCCGGGCGGAAGCCGGCATGAGCGACGGCCCCGGGCGCCGGGCGGCAGCCGGCCCGGACGCGGACGCGGATCCCGAGCCGATCGCGAGCGTCACCGTCCCGTACCGCGTGCGCTTCGACGAGTGCGGGCCGGACGGCCTCGTGCGCACCGCCGCGTGGCTGCGCTACGCGCAGGACGTGGCGTGGATCCACTCCGAGCGCCTGGGCTTCGACCGGAGCTGGTATCTCGAGCGCGGCCTCGCCTGGGTCGTCCGCGCGGCGGAGGTCGCCGTGCTGCGCCCGGTCGCGACCGGGGCCACGATCGAGGTCACGACGCGCGTGACGGGGTTCCGCAAGGTCTGGGCTCGCCGCCGGACGGAGGCCCGCCTGGGGGACGGCACGCTCGCGATGTGGGGCCACACGGACTGGGTGATGACCGATGCCCGGGGCCTGCCGGTGCGGGTCCCCGCCGACTTCCCGGGTCGCTTCGTCGTCCCGCCCGGCTCGTTCGAGCCGGGCCGCGTGCCGCTGCCCCCGACGCCCCCGGACGCGGTGGTCACGCGCGCGGTGGTCCGGCACCGCGACCTGGACCCGATGGCCCACGTGAACAACGCCACGTACCTGGACTACCTCGAGGAGGCGGTGCTGGCCGCGGGCGAGGCGGGGGCACGCGTCGTGGCGGCCATCCCCCGCGACGTCCGGCTCGAGTACCTCGCCCCGGCCGCGCCCACGGCGCCCCTGGCGGGCGCGGCGTGGCGCGGGCCCGGCGCCGGGCACGAAGCATGGGCCTGGCGCCTGGCGAACGACGATGACGGGACGGAGCTCGCCCGGGGCGTGCTCACCGACACGGCAGAGGAGACGGCATGACGCGCACGGTGTTTCGCGGCGGCTCGGTGTTCGACGGCTCGGGCGCCGACCCGCAACCGGCCGACGTCACGGTCGAGGACGGCCGGATCGTGGACGTCGGGACCGGGCTCGACGGCGACGAGGCCGTGGAGCTGGCGGGCAAGACCCTGCTGCCGGGCCTGTTCGACTGCCACGTCCACGTCGCGTTCAGCCACGTGGACGCGTGGCGGTCCGCGAACACCCCCTTCTCGTACCGGTTCTACGAGGCGGCGACGAACCTTCGGGCGACCCTGCGCGCCGGCATCACCTCGATGCGCGACGCCGGCGGCGCCGACCTCGGGATCAAGCAGGCGCTCGCCGACGGGCTGATCGACGGGCCGCGGGTGCAGCTCAGCCTCACGATGCTCAGCCAGACCGGCGGGCACGGCGACGAGTGGCTGGTGTCCGGGGTGCGCGTGCCGTTCTTCCCCGAGCACCCGGGCGTGCCGTCGGGGATCGTCGACGGCCCCGACGAGATGCGTCGCAAGGTCCGCCAGCTGCACCAGATGGGCGCCGACGTGGTAAAGGTCGCGACGTCGGGCGGGGTCCTGTCGCCGCGCGACGATCCGCGGCACGCCCACTTCCGCCCGGTCGAGCTGGACGTGCTGGTGGAGGAGGCGACCGCGGCCGGGATGTTCGTGATGGCCCACGCGCAGGGCGCCGACGGCATCAAGAACGCCGTGCGCGCCGGCATCCGCTCGATCGAGCACGGGATCTTCCTCGACGACGAGGGGATCGCGCTGATGCTCGAGCGCGGGACGTGGCTGGTGCCGACCCTCGTCGCCCCGCAGGGCGTCATCGACGCGGCGGCGGCCGGCGTGACGTTCTCGCCCGGCGTGCTCGAGAAGGCGACGGCGGTCGTGGAGATCCACCGCGAGGCCGTTCGCCGCGCCGCCGCCGCGGGCGTCCGGATCGCGATGGGCACGGATTCCGGCGTGACGCCCCACGGGCGCAACCTCCGTGAGCTCGCGCTGATGGCGGGCGTGGGGATGGCGCCCGGCGCGGTGCTCGAAGCGACCACGCGCAGCGCCGCGCGGCTGCTGGGCGTCGACGAGGACCTCGGCACGATCCAGCCCGGCAAGCTCGCGGACCTCGTGGTCGTCGACGGCGACGCGTACGCATTCGACACGCTCGGTGAGCGGATCGGGGGGGTCTGGCTCGGGGGCCGGCGAGCGGCCTGAGCCCCGCCCGCGGCCCGAGGCCCGCGATCGGCCCGGCCCCGCACCCGGTCGCGCGCCCGTGAGCGGTACTTTCGGGCCATGACCGGGAGGCTCCGGCGTGGTGCGCGAGCGAACCACCCCGCGCTCGTAGCCATGCCGATGGGACCATCGCGCCATGGCGTCCGCGCCGCGGCCTCCTAGCCTTCGAGGTGAGGTGCGACCTGCATGGGGGGACGCATGACCGCGAAGTCGCGTGAGGTGCCTTGGACGTCCTGACCGCCGCTGCCGCCGTGCTGCTGCTGGCCGCGCTCATCGGGGCGCTCGCCGGCTCCGCCGGGTTCGCGGCATTCATCGTGCGCCGCCAGAACGGCCGCATCGCGGCGCTGGCCGACCGGCTGACCCACGCCGCCGACGAGGGCGAGCTCGTCGCGCTGGACGCCGCGCGGATCGACGACCCCCGGCTGCGGGCCGCGTTTCGCGGCCTGGCCGATCGCGTGGCCGACACGTGGCGCCTGGCGACGGTCGACCCGCTGACCGGGATCGCGAACCGGCAGGCCGTCCTGTCCCGCGTGGAGGAGGAGCTGGCCCGCGCGGTCCGCTACCACCGCCCGCTGTCCGTGATCCTGGTGGACCTCGACCACTTCAAGCGGCTCAACGACTCGCACGGCCACGCGGCCGGGGACGCCGTCCTGCGGACCGTCGCCCAGCTGCTGGCCGCCAACGTCCGCTCGGTCGACGTCGCGGGACGGTACGGCGGGGAGGAGTTCCTGGTCCTGCTGCCCGAGACGGACGTGGACGCGGCGGCGGCCCTGGCCGAGAAGCTGCGCCGGATCGTCGGCAGCGCCGAGGTCCCGATCGAGGGCGGCGAGAAGCTGTCGATCACGATGTCGGCGGGTGTCGCGGGCGGCATGGGCCAGGTTCTGCGGCTCGACGCGCTGGTGCGCGACGCCGACGCCGCCCTGTACTCCGCGAAGGCGCTGGGCCGCGACCAGGTGTTCGTGTTCCGCGAGACGGGCGAGGAGGACACGATCCGCCGGGCGCCGATCACGGCCGCCGCGCGCAACCAGGCGCTGGATGTCGGACGGGCCGCGATGCGCGCCGCGCAGGAGGCGCTGATCGCCACCCTCGCCGAGCGCTCGTCGTGGGCCGGCAGGCCGTCCACGCTGATCGCGGAGGCCTCGGTCTCGCTCGCGCGCGCGATCGACCTGCCCGATGGCGAGCTGGACCGGATCCGGACCGCGAGCCTCCTCCACGACCTGGGCAAGCTCGCCATCCCGGACGAGATCCTGTCCAAGCCCAGCGACCTCGTGGCGTCGGAGTGGCGCGTCGTGGCCGAGCACCCCAAGATCGGGCAGGTCGTCCTCGAGCAGGCGGGCGCCCTGCGCGACGCCGCGACGATCGTGCTCCACCACCACGAGTGGTTCGACGGGCGCGGCTACCCCCTGGGCCTGGCGGGCGCCGACATCCCGATCGGGGCCCGGATCGTGTCCATCGTGGACGCGTACGAGGCGATGATCGCCGGCCGCCCGTACCGGGAGGCGATCACCCACGAGCAGGCGATCGACGAGCTGCGGCGCCAGGCCGGCGTCCAGTTCGATCCCGACCTCGTCGAGGTGTTCGCGGTGCTGTTCGAGCGGGGCATCCCGTGGGAGCCCGAGGAGCGCCACGAGCACTGGCCGGACGAGCTTGGCGGGCCGCACCCGGGCCAGCTCGCCACCACCACCGGCCCGGCCGCCCGTCCGCGCCCGCGCCGCGACACCCGGACACACGCCCAGATCCACGACCAGCTCCACGATCGGCGACGCCGGGCCGGCTAGAGCCGGGCCGGCTGGCGCCGGGTCCCTGCTCAGCCCGTCTGGTCGGCGCGCTCCCACCACGCGATCGTCGCGGCCAGACCGCCGACCGCCACGAGCCCCACAACGACGATCGCGCCCGGGGACACCGGTTCGACCTCCGTCCCACCCGCCCCGGCGAGGATCGCGGGCACAGACCACGGGAACCACGACCCCCAGCCGAGGACGGTCAGGATCTGGGACACGGCGATCATCGCGACCGTCCAGGCCAGTGGCGCGATGTAGCCGCGCCCCACGCCGGCGAACAGGGCCGCCGCCGTCTGGAGGCCGATCGTCAGGATCGCGGCGCCCGCGATCGCCACCACGGTGCCGGCCGCAGCAGGCGTCGACCATCCGGGCAGGCCGACGACCGCGCCGGTGGCCAGCCCGAGGGCCAGCACCCAGGCCGAGACGGCGAGCGCCCAGGCGCCGGTGACGATCGACTTGGCCACGACGATGGTCCGCCTGGAGGTCGGGCTCGCGAGCAGCCCTCGGACCGTACGGTCCGCAAACTCGCGGCCGAAGACCCAGGCCGTGAGGAACGCGAACAGGATCGCGCCCCCGACGGCGATCGCCTGCCCCAGCAGGTTCAGGAACGTCGGCCAGTCGGCGGTTCCGGCCGTGAGCTGGGCCTTGGCGCCCAGCAGCCCGAGCGTCCGAGCCCGGTCGGGGTCCTTGAGGATGACCATGAACAGGCCCATGACGAGCGGCGCGAGCGAGAAGCCGGCGGCGACGCCCCACGGCACGCGCGATCGACGCGCCTTGAGGAGCTCGGTCGCGATCGCGGCCCGCAGCGAGCTCATGCCGCCTCCGACTCGTTGCGGCCGGTCAGCCGGATGAAGTGGTCCTCGAGGGATTCGCGCGCGAGCGCGAGGTGCGTCGGCGGCACGCCGGCGGCGACCAGCAAGGTGGCGACGTGGTCGGGCGACTCGAGGGCCGTGGCCTCGCGCAGCTCGAGGAGGGGAGGTCGACCATCGGAGCCGCCGCGCACCGGCGACAGGCCGGCGGCGCGCAGCGCGCGCTCGGCCGCCTCGAGGTCCCGGGTGCCGACCTCGAGTCGACGGTCGCGGTGAGCCTCGAGCGCGCCGCTGTCGAGCTCCTCGATGAGCCGGCCGTCGTGGACGATGCCGATCCGAGTCGCGAGGCGGTCGACCTCGGCCAGGATGTGGCTCGACATGAACACCGTCACGCCCCGCTCGCGCGCGAGGTCCCGGATCAGCTCGCGGATCTCGATCACGCCGGCCGGGTCGAGGCCGTTGGCCGGCTCGTCGAGCACCAGCAGCTCCGGCTCGTGGAGCAGCGCCCTCGCGAGCGCGAGCCGTTGGAGGTTGCCGAGCGAGAGGGTGCCGGCCCGTCGGTCCGCGTACGGATCGAGGACGAGCCGGTCGATCATCCGGTCGACGGCCCCACGGTCCGCCACGCCCGCCAGGCGGCGCGCGACCTCGAGGTTCTCGCGGACGGTCAGCTCCGGGTATGCGGTCGCGCTCTCGACGAGGTGGCCGACCCTCCGCCACAGCCCCGGCACGTCCGCGCGGGCCCGCTCGCCCAGCAGCTCGGCATGGCCGGCCGTCGGTCGGATCATCCCGAGCAGCATCCGGATGGTCGTCGACTTGCCGGCGCCGTTGAGCCCGAGGAACGCGTAGATCTCGCCGCAAGCCACCCGGAGGTCGACCCGGTCGACGGCCAGCACGCCGCCGCGATAGCGCTTCGTGAGGCCGCTCGTCATGACGGCCAGCCCGGTCATGCGGGCACCTGCCCCCCGTAGCCCAGCCCGCGGAGCACGAACGCGTTGAGCTCGTCGATCGCGTCCGGGACGTCGCCCGGGTCGCTGACGACCTCGTGGAGTGAGCCGAAGCAGGCGAGCACGCAGGCGGCGGCGCGGACCGGATCCTGGCGCCGGAACTGCCCCACGGCCATGCCGTCGGCGATGATCGCCGCGACGGCCGGCTTCAGCCGCTCCACCGCGCGCTCGGACATCCGATCATGCAGCAGCCGGTTCTCGGGCCGGTGGAACACTTCGATCAGGTCGCGCTCGTAGGGCTCCCGGCCCACCTGGACGACCTCCGCACCGAAGGCCAGGAGCCGGTCCACGGGGGACCGGCTGGGATCGCCCGCGACCTCGGCGATCCGGTCGGCCACGCGCCCGACCATCCACGTGGCCACGGCGCTGACCGCGTCGTCCTTGGTCGCGAAGTAGAGGTAGAACGTGCCCTTCGCGACGCCGGCCGCCCGGACGATGTCGTCGACCGAGGTTGCGGACACGCCCTTCGACGAGAACACGGCGGCGGCCGCCTCGACCAGCTCCGCGCGGCGGAGCTGCTGGCGATCGATCCGGTTGCCCGATTCGGTTCGGGGCATGGTGACCCTCGATATGACTGACGGTCAGTCAGCGTACCACGGATCGTCCAACGCCCGGTGCCGGAGATCCGGCGGCCGGGTGGTATGGTGCGCGCCGTGGATCGCGACGACCTGGTGCGCCTGCGGCGCGCCCGAGACCAGATGGATCGCGAGTACGCGCGCCCGCTCGACGTGGAGGCGCTGGCCCGCACCGCGTGCATGTCGTCCGGCCACTTCTCACGAAGCTTCCGCGCCGCCTACGGCGAGACCCCCTACAGCTACCTGATGACCCGGCGCATCGAGCGGGCCATGACCCTGCTGCGGCGCGGCGACCTCTCGGTGACGGACGTCTGCTTCGAGGTCGGCTGCTCGTCGCTGGGGACCTTCAGCACCCGCTTCACCGAGCTCGTCGGCGAGACCCCCAGCGCCTATCGGGCCCGGGATCACTCGTGGACGGAGCCGCTGCCCGCGTGCCTGGTGAAGGCGGCCCTGCGACCGGTCAGGATTCGAGAAGCGTCCACGACCACGGGCGGGTAGGCTCCGGTCCATGGACGTGAGACTGCATACCTGCTTCCTGTCGGTCGACGATCACGACAAGGCGATCGCGTTCTACCGCGACGCGCTGGGCTTCGAGGTGCGCAACGACGTCAGCGCCTACGGCATGCGCTGGGTCACCATCGGGGCGCCCGCGCAGCCCGACGTCAACATCGTGCTCGAGCCTCCGGCCGCCGATCCCGGCATCTCGCCGTCGGACCGGGCCGCGATCTCCGACCTGCTCGCCAAGGGCGTGCTGCGGGGGCTGAACTTCTCGACCCCGGACCTGGAGGGGACGTTCGACCGGGTGCAGGCGTTCGGTGCCGACGTGGTCCAGGAACCGATGGACCAGCCTTGGGGCGCCCGTGACTGCGCCTTCCGCGACCCGGCCGGGAACCTGATCCGGATCAGCCAGACACCCAGCTGACCACCCGGCCGTCCGGCCGGAGGTCGACGCCTCCGGCCGCTGGCCAGCCATCGGCAGCCCTCAGTCCGCGACGAGGTCGAGGTCCAATCGACCGAGTCGGTCGCGGTCCGCGAGCACGTCGATCGACACGATCCGGCCCCCGGCGACGGTCAGCGACAGGACGGCGAACGGGCGGCCGTCCGGAGCCCAGGCGACACCTCCCGGGATCCCGTTGACCAGGACCCGCGTGGCCGTGTCGGCGAACCGCCGGAACGACATCGCGCTGGTGGCGACGGCCGCTGCTCCGCGAATCACGGTGACCTCGCCGGAACGCGCAGCGCCACCGTCGGCGCCCTGCTCGGCGCCGCGGTCATCGTGCTGTTCGGGCCCGGGCGCTGGACACCGTATGTCGGGCTCCTGGTCCCGCTTGTGCTTGGGGGTCGGGGCGACCATCGCCGCGCTGATGACGGGCGACTTCGTCGACCAGCTGACCGATGTCGGCAAGGCGGGCATCTTCGTCGGGAGCCAGCTGCACGTCATCGGGCTCGTCGCCGCCGTGGCCGGCGGTGTCGGGATGCTGCGGAGCCTGCGGGCGGGTCGGCTACCTGCTGACGGGCGCCTGGACGCTCCTCGTAGC
>CAYJOH010000099.1:0-7884 GCA_964371685.1 uncultured Anaerolineaceae bacterium | reverse complement strand
GGTGGGCTTCGTGGTCGGCTTCGGGGTCGGCTTCGTGGGCGGCTTCGGGGTCGGCTTCGGGGTCGGCTTGGGGGTAGGGCGCGGCGTGGGAGCCGGGGTTGGTGTCGGCTTGCCAGGCTTGCTGGTCGGTGGAGCTGCGAAGGCACCGGAGGGTCCGGGTTGGGCACCCGTCCAGCCCACGCCGACGGCGGACGCCGCGAGGGCGACGCCCACCAGGATCCGCGCGACATGGGTGGCAGGCGCTGTCCGGCGTGCCATCTCCGATTTCACCCTCGGGCGGTGCAGGTGGTGTGACGACGCACCGCCCGCTGACCGTAGACCTGGTCATCCTCGATGGCGAAGACCCGGAGGTACCACGCTGCCCGTACTCGTGGGTCATGGGTGGTGCAGCCGTGCAACCGCGATGCTGTGGCGGCGATGAGCGCTCAGGCAGGAGCGGCCCCCAACTCACCGTGGACCGAGGTCCAGGGCGGAGCACAGGCGCCCCTCGTCGATGACGTCGCGGACGCCGCGCGCGATGTCCGGGCGGCAATGGTCCGCCTGGCGACCGGCGTGTTCCTGATCGCGATGACGGCCATCATGGCCACAGCCGGCGCCGCCCACGGTGCACCGTCGGCCGTTCTCGTGCTTGGTGTCGCGGGAGCGGGCGCGCTCGCCGCGACCACGGTCATCGGGCTGCTCCGCGTCACGCTGGCCAACGCCGACCGCCTCACCGCGGCCATCGCGGACCTGCGCGACGGGTTCGACCTCGTCCGCCTGGATTCGGTCCGCGATCCCCTGACCGGGCTGGGCAACCATCGGGCGTTCCAGGAGGAGCTGGATCGGGCCGCCGCGATGGCCCGACGGCACAACCAGTCGACGTCCCTCCTGCTCATCGACGTCGACGACCTCAAGCGCGTGAACGACGCGGAGGGCCACGCGGCCGGTGACGAGGTCCTGCGGACGGTGGCCCGGGTCATCGCTGCGAACAGCCGGCGGATCGACCGTGCGTTCCGCATCGGTGGCGACGAGTTCGCCGTCCTCAGCGCGGCGTCGACCGTGGACGACGCCCGGACGCTCGCCCGGCGCATCCTGGCCACGGCGCTGGACCGCGATCGGAACCCCGGC
This sequence comes from uncultured Anaerolineaceae bacterium, assembly GCA_964371685.1. Taxonomy (GTDB): domain Bacteria; phylum Chloroflexota; class Limnocylindria; order Limnocylindrales; family CSP1-4; genus CAIXZV01. Next base: position 6,777 of record CAYJOH010000099.1, on the reverse strand, counting down.
CAGCGCCCGATCTCGCTCACGATCGGGATCTCGGGCCTCCCGAGCCCGAGCGCGGACCGAAACCTGCTGTTCCGGCACGCGGATGCCGCCCTGTACTGGGGAAAGCGCCACGGCCGGACCGACGTCCAGGTCTACGACCCGGGCCTGCACGGGGTTGCCGACGACGAGCGACCGACCGCCGAGCTGGCCGCGGCTGTGGACCACGTGGTCGCACAGCGCCAGTTGACGCCCGTCTACCAGCCCGTGTTCAGCCTCGCGGACGGCGCCTGCCTCGGCTTCGAGGGCCTCGTCCGCCCCGGTGAAGGTGCCGGCTTCCGGAACGCGGGCGCGCTGTTCGTCGCGGCGGAGGTCGTCAGCCGGACCGTCGAGCTCGATCTGGCGGCGGTGCGAGCGCTCGCGGGTGCGGTCAAGGGCCTCGAGCCCGGGCACTACCTCGCCGTCAACCTGTCGCCGCGAACACTCGAAGCGACGGCGTTCAACCCGCACGAGATCCTCGGCATCCTCGCCCAGGCCGGGATCGAACCGTCGCGGCTGGTGATCGAGCTCACCGAACGCGAGGCCATCGCGGACTTCGACCGGCTGGGCCGCAACTTGGCGGTCTTTCGACGGACCGGGGCGCGGATCGCCGCCGACGACGTCGGTGCCGGCAACGCCGGGCTCCAGCTGCTGAGCCGGATCGAGTTCGACGTGATCAAGATCGACCTCTCGCTGGTCCAGAGTGGCGCGATCCTGGCCCCGTCCCGGGCCGTACTCCGGGCGCTCATCGAGATGGCCGCCCGTCGTGGTGCCGCGACGGTTGCGGAGGGGATCGAAACACGGATCCAGCTCGAGACCGTGCGCGACCTCGGCATCCAGGTCGGCCAGGGGTTCCTGCTGGGCGTTCCCTCAGCTCGGCCATCGTCAGCCTCGATCGATATCCGGGCGCTGCTGCCGGAGCCCGAGCCGAGGTCCGACGGCAACCCGAGATCAGTGTCTGCAGCGGCCTGACTAGCGCCAGAGGTCGGGCGGCGTGACCGTGGCCCCCACCGCGGTCGCCAGCCGCTCCACGACGGCGAACCAGTCGAAATGGCTGGTGGCCTCCGAGGCGCGGATCGTGAGCAGGCGGTCCGCCGGCACGAGGGTGGGCAGCACGCGGTCCAGGATCTCCTCGATCTCGGTGCGGAACGCGTCGCTCGTGGATCGCACGCCGTCGGCCTGCAGCGCGACGTCCGGCAGCAGCCGGACGACGAGGTCATACGTCTCCGACCAGCGCCGGACGAGGGGCGCCACGTCGTAGCGGTCCACGCCCCCGCAGGACCGGAGGTAGTAGGCGTAGTTGTCCATCACGCCGCGGTCCGTGGCCAGGACGTTCGCCTTGCGCGCCAGCTCCAGCTCCTGGCGGATCTGCGAGACCAGGACCCACAGCTGCGCCTCGCCGGTGGCGCCCTCGTTGATGCCCAGCGGGTTGTCGCGCACGACCTCGCGCCCCAGCTCCACGGAGCGGCCGGCCCGCTGCACCTCGGCGGCGAACGCCAGCAGCGCGGACGTCTTGCGGATCCCGTGGGACCCGATGAATGCGATCTTGGCCGGCCGGGGCCAGGGCGTGACAGCGGCGCGCTTGCGGGGCATGCGCCAAGAGTAGGTCGCGGTCTGCGGCTGCGCCGTCCTGATGTGCATCCGGAAGGACCTTCGCGCCACGCCGTGACGCTCGTGGCCGGTGGAGCGGCGGTCCTGTGCATCTGTGAGCACAGAATCGGACCGCTGGTGCGGCCTTTGGGTTGGACCTGTGCACCAGTCGTGACAGGAGGATCCGCCCGGGTGCCGCAGTGTCCGTCCAGATGCACACACCGGCGGTAGGTGTCCGCCCGGATGCACACCCGCAGCCGGTGCGCCACCGGCGCCCCGCCACGCGGGTGCCGGCTGGGCGGGCTCCGGGCCAGGAGGCGATTCCGCGCACCTCGCCCGGCACGGAGCGGCCCCGGCGTTGCCGCCGGGGCCGTCTGCCAGTCGCAGCTTCGTCGTCGATGGCGCCCGGGGCCTGGGCGCCGGGTTACAGGGCCTTGACCGCCGCGACGAGGTCGGTGAGGCCCTGCTTCGCGTCGGCGAACAGCATCCCGCACTTCGGGTTGCCGTACAGCTCGTTGTCGATCCCGGCGTAGCCGCGACCCATCGAGCGCTTGATCACGATGATGTTCTTCGCGTGGTCCACGTCCAGGATCGGCATCCCCGACACCGGCGAGCCCGGGCGGCGGGCCGCCGGGTTCGTCACGTCGTTGGCACCGATCACCAGCGCGACGTCGCACCGGTCGAACTCGGGGTTGATGTCCTCCATCTCCTTGAGCTGGGGGTAGGGGACGTTCGCCTCCGCGAGCAGGACGTTCATGTGACCGGGCATCCGGCCGGCGACCGGGTGGATCGCGTACTTCACGTCCACTCCACGGCCCTCCAGCAGCTCGGCCAGCTCGCGAACGGCGTGCTGGGCCTGGGCGACCGCGAGGCCGTAGCCGGGGACCACGATGACGGACGAGGCGTAGGCGAGCTGGATCGCGGCATCGTCGATGCCCAGTGCCCGCACGCTGGTGGCGCCGCTCACGGCACCCTGGGTGCCCTCCGCCCCGCCGAAGCCGCCGACCATGATGTTGATCACGGAGCGGTTCATGGCGTCGGCCATGAGCTTGGTCAGGATCGCGCCGGACGCGCCGACGAGGGCGCCGCCGATGATCAGGACCGGGTTGCCCAGGACGAAGCCGGCCATCGCGACCGCCATGCCCGTGAACGAGTTGAGCAGGGAGATCACGACCGGCATGTCGGCGCCGCCGATGGGGAGCGTCATGGTGAGGCCGAAGATGAGCGAGGCGGCCAGGATCGCGGCCATCACGGCAAGGTTGACGTTGCCGATCCAGAGGTAGACGCCGCCGAGCACGACGACGGCGGTCAGCAGGGCGGTGATCAGCCGCCCGCCGGGGATCATGACCGGCCGGGACGGGGTGATGCTGAGGCCCATCAGCTTGCCGGACGCGATCAGCGAGCCGGTGAACGTGATCGAGCCGATGACGATGTCGAGGACCGTCGCGACGTTGACCTGGAGGCCGGGGACCGTGCCCGCGCCCGCGAACTTGAGGTAGTCGTCGATCGCGATCAGGGCCGCCGCGCCGCCGCCGACCGCGTTGAACAGCGACACCAGCTGCGGCATCGCCGTCATCTTCACGGTTCTCGCGGTGTACAGCCCGAGCCCGCCACCGAGCGCGATGCCGGCGATGATCACGACCCAGCCGACGGTGTTGACGCCGGCGGACACGCCCCCGGCCTCGGTGGCTGCGCTCTCGGGCCTGAACAGCAGCAGGATGGCCGTGGCGATGACCGCCACGGCCATGCCGCCGGCGGACAGCAGGTTGCCGTTCCGCGCCGTGGCCGGCGAGTTCATCCGGATCAGGCCGATCACGAACGCGACCGCGCCGATCAGCCAGGCGAGATAGACGAGCGGCGTGAGGAACGTCAGGTCCACGTCAGCCCTCCGCCTTCTCGGCCTTGGGTGCCGCGGGCTTGCGCTTGAACATCTGCAGCATCCGGTCGGTGACGACGTAGCCGCCGACGACGTTGAGCGTCGCGAACGCGACCGCGATGAACGACAGCACGTAGGCAACCGGCTCGTCCGCGGCGATGGCGATGAACATCGCACCCACCAGCACGATGCCGTGGATCGAGTTGGCGCCCGACATCAGCGGCGTGTGCAGCGTCGCCGGGACCTTCGAGATCACGGCGAAGCCGCACAGGATCGCGAGGACGAAGATCGTGAAGTTGGACAGGAAGATGTCGAGCTCGCTCATGCGTTGCCTCCGGCCGGGGCGAGCAGCTTCGCGACGGCCTCGGACACGACCGCGCCACCGTGGGTGATCACCGTCGCCTTGGTGACCTCCTCCTCGAAGTCGAGGTGGAGGGCGCCGTCCTTGACCATGTTGAGCAGCAGCGAGGAGATGTTGCGGGCGTAGAACTGTGACGCGCCCGTGGGCATCGACGAGGGCAGGTTCTCCGGCGCCACGATCGTGACGCCGTTGGCGCTGACGACGATCTCCCCGGCCTTCGACAGCTCGCAGTTGCCGCCCAGCGCGCTGGCCGCCATGTCCACGATCACGGAGCCCGACCGCATCGCCGCGACGGCGACCGCGGTCACGAGCACCGGGGGCTTGCGGCCCGGGATCTGGGCCGTGGTGATGACCACGTCCTGGTTGGCGATGACCTCGTTGAGCTCCGCCTGCTGGGCGGCGCGCTCCTCGGCCGTGAGCTCGCGGGCGTAGCCGCCGGCGCCGGTGGCGTCGATCGAGGTCTTGAGCCGGACGAACTTCGCGCCCAGGCTCTCCGACTGCTCGGCGGTCTCGGGGCGGACGTCGTAGGCGGAGACGACCGCGCCCAGGCGCTTGGCCGTGCCGATCGCCTGGAGCCCTGCCACCCCGATCCCGAGGATCAGGACGTTGGCGGGCTTGGCCGTGCCGGCGGCCGTCGTCAGGAGCGGGAAGTAGCGCCCGAACGTGGATGCGGCGATCAGGACGGCCTTGTAGCCGCCGACGTTCGCCTGCGACGACAGGGCGTCCATCGTCTGGGCCCGGGGCAGGGTCCGGGGGATCGTGTCCAGGCTGACCGCGGTGACGCCGGCGGAGGCCAGCGTCTGCATCAGCGCGGGGTCGAGGAGGGGCGACAGCAGCCCCACGACCGCCTGGCCGCTGCGGAGCTTCGACACCTCCGCTCCGACCGGCTTGTGGACGCGGAGGATGACGTCGGCGGAGGCGTAGAGCGCGTCGGTGGGCACGATCGTCGCCCCGGCGTCCGTGAACGCCTGGTCCGGGATCGCGGCACCCGCGCCTGCACCTGCCTCGACGAGGATCTCGAGCCCGGCCGCTGTCAGCTTGCCGAGCGCTTCGGGCACCAGGGCGACGCGGCGTTCTCCGGCCGCGGTCTCCTTGGCGACGCCGACCTTCATGGGCATCACCGTCCAATGGGACACGTGGGGTGGATGTCGCCAGTCTACCGGAGCGACCCGGCGACGCGACGTTGCGGCCCGGTGGCGGGCCGGTGCGGGACGGGAGCGGGCCGGTGGCTCAGCCCGCGTCGTCGTCCGCGTAGCGGGGCAGGCCCACGATGAACCGCGCCCCGCCGTCCGGCCGCCGTTCGGCGCGGATCCGGCCACCCATCGCGCGCACGAGCTGGCGGCACACGAACAGGCCGATGCCGCCGCCCGCGTGCGTCGCGGCGACGGTGGGGGATCGGTAGAACAGGTCGAACAGCAGCTCCGCCTCAGCCTCCTCGATCCCGGGGCCCTGGTCGGACACCCGGAGCTCGACGTCCGCCGGCGTCGCCGACGCCTCGACCGTGACGGTGGACCCGGAGCCGCCGTACTTGGCGGCATTCCCGATCAGGTTGCGCAGCACCTGCTCCACGTAGGTGTCCTCGCCCTGGAGCGAGGGCAGGTCGGTCGGCACCCGGACGTCGAAGCGCACCTCCGGCCAGCGTCTGCGCTCCGAGGCCACGACCCGCTCGATGAGTCGTCCGAGATGGACCGGCTCGTCGCCGACGTCGAGGGTGCCGCGCTCGACGCGGGTGAGCACGAGCAGGTCCTCGGCCAGGCGGTACAGGCGGTCAGCCTCCTCGACCACGTCGGTCAGGATCTGGTCGCGGGCATCGGGCTCCAGGTCCCGCCACCGGCGGGCGAGGACGCGCGTGCCGCCGTAGATGGTCGTGATCGGCGTCCGCAGCTCGTGCGAGACCACGCCGATGAACGCGTCGCGCAGGCGGGCGGTCTCCCGCTCGGCCTCGAGGAACCGGTCGCGCTCGGCCTCGGCCAGCTTGCGGTCCGTGACGTCGCGCGTGGTGCCCAGCATCCGCTGCGGCCGGCCCTCCGCGTCGTGGAACACCCTGCCTACGCCGTGGTTCCACTGCAGCGCACCGTCGGGGCGCAGGATGCGGAACTCGATGTCGTACGGGGCGCCGCCGTCGACGGAGGCCCGGATCGCCTCGGCGACGCGGTCCCGGTCGTCGGGGTGGATGTGCTCGAGATACTCGGACAGGCCCGCGGGCACGTCGTCGGGCGGCCGGGCGTAGAGGTCGGACACCTCGCTCGACCAGGTGAGGCGGTCGTCCGCGATGTTCCACTCCCAGGTGCCCGTGCCGGACGCCTCGAGCGCGAACCGGAGCCGCTCGTCCTGCTCGCGCAGGTCCGCGAACAGGCGCGCACGCTCGAGTGCCTGCGCCACCTGCGACGCGAGCGCGCCAAGGAACCAGCGCTCGTCGGCGTCGAGCTCGCGTGCCGTGCCGAACGACACCCCGAGCGCGCCGATCACGCGGCCCTCGATCGAGATCGGCACGACCACGGACGCCTCCGTGCCGGTTGCAGGCCCGCCTCGCTCGGCGACGATCGGGTGGCGGCGGACGACCTCGGCCGCGGACGCGTAGTAGACCGGCTGACCCGTGCGGATCGCCGCCGTCATCGGGACGTCGTCGTCGAGCGGCACGCGGCCCGACGTCGCGAGCGCCGCGGGCTCGTAACCCGTCGCGTGCAGGGTCTCGGCCTGCTGGCCGTCCGGGGTCACGACGGTCACCCACCCCTGGGGCGTGTCCAGCACGCGGCAGGCGGCGTCAACGATCAGCTCAGCGATCGAGCGGGGGTCGACGGTCTGGGCCAGCGCACCGGCGACCTCCTGGAGGCGGGCATGCTGGTCCGCGACGCGCACGGCCGACGACTCGGGACGTCGCGGATCCGGGTGGACGCTCACGCCCCGAGTATGCCGCCGCGCGTGCCTTCCGTCC
>CAYJOH010000098.1:0-7907 GCA_964371685.1 uncultured Anaerolineaceae bacterium | reverse complement strand
CAGCGGAGCGGGGGCCCGGCGGCGGCCCGGCGGCGGCGGAGCGACTGACCTGGCCTGGGCGCTACGGCCGGGTCGTCGCGGTGGGCTTCGGGGTGGGTGATGGCTTGGGCGAGGGCGTGTAGCAGGGGACCTCGCCCTCGGGGATCGTGCCCTCGGTGCCGCACGGGACAGGCTGCTGGTCCACGGGAGGGAGGCCGCCCTCGTAGTCGATGATCACGAGGGCGAGCTCGAACGCGTCGAGGTTCCCCGCCGGGGCCAGGAACGCCGTCTGCACGACGTCGTTCGCGTCCCGCTGCACGTCCACGACCGCGCCCAGCAGCAGGCCCTTGGGATACGGCGAGCGGATGCCCCCGGCCAGCTCGATGCCGGCCGTGAACACCTCCTCGTCGAGCCCGATCTGGACCGACGAGTCGATGTTGCGCATCACGAGGACGCCGCCCGCCTGCCCCACGACCTCGCCGGTGGCGCCGCTGCCCAGCAGCTGCCCGACCACCGTGGACGACGAGTCGCTGATCAGGGTGACCTTCGCGAACGATGGGCCCACGTCGGTCACGCGCCCCACCAGCGCGCCGCCCTGGACGACGACCGCGTCGCCCTCGGCGATCCCGTCGTCGGTGCCCTTGTCGAGGATCACGAGCCGCCGGCTCTCGAGCGACTCGCGCCCGATGACCCGCGTCGCCACGGTCTGGTGGTCGAAGCCGCCCTGGAGCTGGAGCAGCGCCGTGAGCTGGTCGTTCTCGACCCGAACGGCGTCGAGCCGCGCGTTCTCGTTGGCCAGCCGCTCGTTCTCGTCGCGCAGCGCCGCGTTCTCGATCCGCAGCTGATCGATCTCCGTGATCGAGGCGACGACGCCGGCGACGCCGTCGGCCACGCCCGCGATGGCGCCCTGGAACGGCCGCAGCGCGAACGACAGCCCGCGCTGCATCTCCTGGACGTAGGGGTTCGCCGAGAACGCCATCATCAGCAGGGTGATCGCGAGCAGGATCGTGAACACGATGCCCCGGCGGCGGGCCTGGCGGTTGGCGAGGATCGTGGTCATGGCGCGGACTCCGGGTGCGGGCCCGGTCGGCCGGGTCCGGCGGCTGCGACGGTCAGCGCGGCGGGCGGATGTACGTCTCGCCGACGAGCACCCGCTCCATCGCGGGGCTCGAGAGCTCCTGGAGGACGACGCCCGTGCCGCGCGCCACGCAGGTCAGCGGGTCGTCCGCGACGTGGACCGGCATCTGGGTGGCCTCGGCGACCCGCCGGTCCAGCCCGGCGAGCAGCGCGCCGCCACCGGCGAGCACGATCCCCTGGTCCATGATGTCGGCCACCAGCTCCGGCGGCGTCTCCTCGATCGTGTCCTTGATGGTGTCCACGATCTGGGCGACCGACGTCTCGATCGCCTCGCGGATCTGGTCGGCGCCCACCTCGACCGAGCGCGGGAGGCCGGTCAGCAGGTCGCGCCCGCGGAGCGTGACGCGCTGCGAGTCCCACTCGCCCGGGTAGGCGGACCCGATCGCGATCTTGATGTCCTCGGACGTGCGCTCGCCGAGAAACAGGTTGTACTCGCGACGGGCGAACGAGACGATGTCCTGGTCCATCTCGTCGCCGCCGATGCGGATCGACCGGCTGACGACGATCCCGCCGAGCGAGATCACCGCGACCTCGGTGGTGCCGCCGCCGATGTCCACGATCAGTGACCCCGACGGCTCGGACACCGGCAGCCCGGCGCCGATCGCGGCCGCCATCGGCTCCTCGATCAGGCGCGCCCAGCGGGCCCCGGCGTTGAGGGCAGCGTCGCGGACGGCGCGCTTCTCCACCTCGGTCACGCCGGACGGGATGCCGAGCAGCATCCGGGGACGCGGGATCAGCCCCACCCGGTCGTGCACCTTGTTCACGAAGTACTTGATCATCTGCTCGGTGACGTCGAAGTCGCTGATCACGCCGTCGCGCAGCGGGCGCACGGCGACGATCGAGGCCGGCGTCCGGCCGACCATCCGCTTCGCCTCCGCGCCGATGGCGAGCACCCGCTTTGTCCGGGCGTCGATGGCGACGACCGAGGGCTCGGAGATCACGATCCCGCGATCGCGGACGTGCACGAGGGTGTTGGCCGTGCCGAGGTCGATCCCGATGTCGCGGGAGAAGAGGCCGAGGAGACGGTCGAGCATGCTGGCGGGCAGATCCTTGCTGCGTGGAGTCGGACGCCGAGGACGGCGCGGGCGCGGCGACCGGGACGGCCGCGATTGAGGCGAGGTCGGGGGCCCGCGACGCGAGGCGTGCGAGCGAGCCCGAGCAGTATACCCGCGGCCGCTGCGCCGCCTGAGACCCTGCCCCGGAGCGGGTCACCACCCGGCCCGGCCTATCGCCAGATCGGCATCTCGCCGTGCTCGCCCACGAGCGGCCGCCCGTCGGCGAACCGCTCGAGGCGGAACGGGGCGATGTCCACCGACCGGGCCGCCCCGTCGAGGATCAGCTCCGCCATCCCGAGCCCGATCGCCGGCGCGGTCTTGAACCCCGTGCCGCTGTGGCCGCAGTCGAGGTAGAAGCCGTCCGGCCCCGCCCGGCCCAGGATCGCCCGCTGGTCCGGCGTCAGGCCGTCCTGCCCGCTGTGCGCCGACTGGAACGTCCCGTCGACGAGCCCGGGCACGCGCCGGACCACCCGCTCCGTGACCCGCACGGCGAAGCCGGGCTCGGCGTCCGCGGTGTCGCGGTCCGGGTCGCCGTCGAGGCCGTTCTCGTCCTCGAGCCCGATCAGCGCGAGGCCGCCGCCCTCGGGCCGCAGGTACTGGGCGTTGGGATTGTCGATGACCACCGGCAGCGGGCGGGGCAGCGTCGCCGGGACGCCAACGTAGCCCGTGTCGTGGCGCCACACCGTCACCGGGATCTCGAGCCCGACGAGGGCGGCGACCCGGGCCGCCCAGCCGCCGGCCGCGTTGACCACGACCGGCGCGGCGAACGACCCCTGCGTCGTCACGACCCCGGTCACGCGGCCGCCCGCCACCGGGATCGCGGTGACCTCGGCGCCGCGGACCAGCGTCGCGCCACGGTCGCGGGCCGCTCGCATGAAGCCGGCGGCGGTGCCGGAGGGGTCCGCGTAGCCGGATCCCGGCTCGTACGCCGCCACCTCGGCGTCGCCCACCAGCAGCGCCGGCGCGATCCGCCGGATGTCGTCCGCCTCCACCACCGAGGTGTCGATCCCCAGTCCCGCGTGCGCCGCCACGTTCGCTCGCAGCCGCGCCTCGCCGGCGGCGGGCTCCATCCACAGGAACCCCGTCTGCGTGAACCCGCAGTCGCCGCCGACGCGCGCCGCCCAGTCGCGGAAGTACGCGAACGACGCCCACGCCAGCCGGGTCTCGGCCAGCAGGTGGTAGTGCATCCGGACGAGGCCGCTGGAGCGCCCGGTGGCGCCAGCGGCGACCGCCGACCGCTCCACGACGATCACGCTGGCGCCCCGCTCCGCGAGGTGGAACGCGAGGCTGGCGCCCTGGACGCCGGCGCCGATGACGATGACGTCGGCGGTGCCGGCGGTCGAGGTGGCGGTGGCGGTCATGGGCGAAGGACCCCTCCCGTGATGCTGTCGCCGCAAGTATCGGCGTGTCGGCCACGCGGTGCCTCGGTGCCCCACCGGCGCCTGCGGACAGGACGTTTGGCGACCCGGGGTAGTACTCGGGGAGCATTGGCGTGCGCGCCCGCGCGGGCGATGCTGCGCTCAGGTGCGGTGGGGGTCCGTGAATCCCGGTTCAGGAAGCCCCCTCCGACCCAGTACCGGAGGGATGACGGATCACCGATGGACAGGCGGGGGACGCTCGCCGCCTTCGGGGGCCGTCGTGCGAGCCCGAGGACCCGCCCGAGCGCCCCGGGGCGGCCGTTCCGCCGGCCCGCATCGCTCGTCGGACCAGTCCCCTGTCCGGCATGGAACGTCAACGCAGGAAGTGCCACCTGATGGACGTCCAGGCGCTCGAGCTGCGCGCCCGGCTGGCTCGCCTCCCGGGCGGCCGCCGCGACCGCCCGCCCGAGCGCCGTGCATCGACGACGCCCGGCGGTGACGCCCCGGGCGGTGACGGGGACGGGACGAGCGCCGTCACGGGCCGGCAGGTCCTGCTCTACGCCTACACGGCGGCCTCGATCCTGGCCGGCCTCGCGGCCCTGCTGTGGACGACACTGCGGGTGCCCATCACGCCGGCCATCGATCCCGGGCTGGACGGCACGGCGCTCGCCGGGCCCGACGGCGGCGCGCTGCTGTGGATCGCGTTCGGCCTGGTCGGCTCGCTGCGGGTCCTGCCGATCCCCGGTGGCTCCGGCGTGTGGACCTTCCACATGCCGTTCATCGCCGCGGCGATGGCGCTCGGCGGCCCGACGGCGGGTGCCCTGGTCGGCTTCCTGTCCACCATCGAGCGCCGCGAGCTCGAGTCCCAGCCCTGGTACGGGGTCCTCGCCAACCACGCCGTCATGGCCTTCGCGGCCGTCGTTGGCGGCCTCACGGTCCAGGTCGCCGGCGGGGCGCTGGCGTCCGTCGGCACCGACGAGGGGCTGGCGCAGCTGGGCGCGATCGCGCTCGGGACCCTGGTGCTGGCGGGCGTGGCCAACGGCATCGCCGCGGGCACGATCATGCTCCGCGAGCGCCTGTCGGCGATGGCCCTGGTCGAGATCCTGGTCCGCTCGGTCGGCGGGATCACGCTCGCGGAGATCGCCCTCGCCTGGGTCTTCGTCACGCTGTTCACCACGGCCGGCTGGTGGGCGCCGTTGGCGCTCGCGGTCCTCGTGCTGCTGATCTGGCCCCGGGAGGGCGTCGAGTTCATCGACCCGCTGACGAAGCTGCCGCGCGACCGGATGTTCCGCAGGGAGCTGGACGGCGTCCTCGCGCGCACCCGGCGCGGCCTGGCGAGTGGCGGCCTGCTGCTGCTGCTGGACCTCGACGGGTTCGGCCAGCTCAACAAGGACCACGGGCAGCACGTGGGCGACGAGGTGCTGGCGGAGGTCGGCGAGCGGTTGCGCGCGCTCACCCGGGCCACGGACTTCGCGGGCCGGCGGGGCGGCGATGAGCTCGCGATGTTCTACGCCGGCGTCGTGGACTTGCCGACGGCGCGGCGGCTGGCGCGGCGCGTCGACGCGGCGATCCGGCGGCCGCTCGCGACCTCCGTCGGCGCGCTGAACGTGGGCGTCTCGATCGGCGCGCTCATCGTGCGCCCGGCGCCCGAGATCCCGTCCACGGCCACCCTCATGCAGTGGGCCGACGCGGAGGTCCAGCTCGCGAAGTCGGCCCAGAAGGCGGGCCGGGCGAGGTCGGGCATCCGGTTCCACGCCTACGGGAGCACGGCCCCCCGGCCGGCCACGGACGGCGCCGAGGCCGCCGACGACGAGCCCGCGACCCTCGACACGCCGCGACGCGAGGCCGCCACCCGGTTGCTCGCGCTTGCGACGACGGCGGCCGCGATCATGTTCGTGTTCGTGCTGGCCGCGTTCATGGTGTCGAGGATCGTCGGCGGCTGACGCGCGGCCCGGGCGACGGGTCGCGCCCCATGGGAACGGCCGCCCGCGGGCCGCGGCCGCTCGACTACGATCCGGCCGATGACGGAGCGGACGCAGCCCGGCGCGACCCACTTTCCGCGGCTGTTCTCGCCGCTCCGGCTGGGGTCGCTCGAGGTCCGCAACCGGATCTTCAGCTCCGGCCACGACACGGTCATGGCAGAGCACGGCCTGGTGTCCGACCGGCTGGTCGCGTACCAGCAGGCACGCGCCGCCGGGGGCGTGGGGCTGATCGTCGTCCAGGTCGCGGCGATCCACCCGACCGCGGAGTACACCTCGCACGCCCTGGGCGCCTGGTCAGATGACTGCATCCCCGGCTTCCGGCGCCTCGCCGATGCCGTCCACGCCGAGGGCGCGGGCATCATCGGCCAGGTGTTCCACGGCGGGCGCGAGATCATGGACTCGGACGACGGGACGCTGCCCGTCCCGCTCGCGCCGTCGTCGGTGCCCAGCGAGCGGTTCCACACGATGCCCCGCGCGATGTCCGTCGCGGAGATCGGGGAGCTCGTCGCCGGCTACGCGACCGCCGCGGCACGCCTCCGCCGGGCCGGCCTCGACGGCGTCGAGATCGTGGCCAGCCACGGGTACCTGCCGGCCCAGTTCCTGAGCCCGCGGGTCAACCTGCGCGAGGACGCGTACGGCGGCACGCCCGACAACCGGCTGCGGTTCCTGCGCGAGGTGATCACCGCCGTCCGGGCTGCGCTGGACGAGCGCGCGGTCGTGGGTCTCCGGATCTCGATCGACGAGCGGTCGCCGGACGGGCTCACGCGCGACGAGTCGCTGGCCGCGCTCGCCGCCCTGGACGCGGCCGGGGGCCCGGACTACGTGAGCGTCGTCGCGGGCACCTCGGCGACCCTCGCGGGCTCCGACCACATCGTGCCGCCGATGACGATGGCCAACGGGTACACGGCCCCGCTGGCCGCCGCCGCCAGGGCCGTCGTCCGCGTGCCGGTCCTCGTCGCGGGCCGGGTCAACGCGCCCCAGGAGGCGGAGCACATCCTGGAGCTCGGGCAGGCCGACGCCGTGGCCATGACCCGGGCGCTGATCTCCGACCCGCTCCTGCCGCGCAAGGCCGCCGAGGGGCGGCTGGACGAGATCCGGGCGTGCGTCGGGTGCAACCAGGCGTGCATCGGGCACTTCCACGCCGGCTACCCGATCTCGTGCATCCAGTACCCGGAGAGCGGCCGCGAGCGGGAGTACGCGCGGCGGACGAGGGTCGAGGCGGGCGCCCGCCGGCGGGTGCTCGTCGTCGGCGGCGGCCCGGCGGGCCTGAAGGCGGCGGCCGTGGCGGCGGAGCGGGGCCACGAGGTCACCCTCCACGAGGCCGGGCGCCGGGTCGGCGGCCAGGTGCTGCTCGCGCAGCTGCTGCCTGGGCGGGCGGAGTTCGGCGGCGTCGTGGACAACCTGCGGGGCGAGGCGGAACGGGCGGGCGTCCGGATCGTGACCGGCTCGTCCGTGGACGCGGCGCTCGTCGCGCACGAGGCGCCCGACGTCGTGATCGTCGCCACCGGCGGCCGGCCCTACCGGCCGCCGCTCGAGCTCGCCAACGACCCGCCCGTGTTCGACGCCTGGGACGTGATCCGCGGCGCCGCCCTGCCGGACGGGCGTGCCGTCGTCGTGGACTGGCGATGCGACTGGGTGGGGCCCGGGGTGGCCCTGCTGCTCGCGGGCGGCGGGCACCAGGTGACCCTCGCCTCCAATGGCTACACGCCAGGGTTCCGGATCCAGCAGTACGTCCGCGACGCGACGCTCGCCGCCCTTGCCCGCGCCCGGGTGGAGGTGCTCCCGCTCGTGCGGCCGTTCGGCTATGACGGCTCCGCGGTGTTCCTCCAGCACACGCTGACCGAGGAGGCCGTGATCGTCGAGGATGCCGCGGCGCTGATCCTCGCCAGCGGCTGCGTGCCGGAGGCTGCCCTGCTGGACGAGCTGTCGGCGGGCGCGGCGGGCGGCCGGCTCGTCTCCGCCGGCGGCCGGCCGATGGAGGTCCACGGGATCGGCGACTGCCTCGCCCCGCGAACGGTGGAGGAGGCGGTGCTCGAGGGGCTCAGGGTCGCGACCGCGGTATAGCGCGGCACGGTCGTCCCGTGCCGCACGGCTCGGCCGCTGGGCGGTTGTACCAGCCCATCGCGTGCCATCTGTGTCGCCTGGCGGTCGGGATCGCCCACCCGCCGACCCGTGGCCGCACGAACGCTCCGCCTGGCGAACGGAATCGAACGCCATGCGCGGGTTCAACCGCTTGGCGGCTGGCGTCGACCCGGCACGACCCGGCGGCCACGGTCCGCCGATCGCCGCTCGCGGCCGGGCTTACGACGCGCGCGCCGGCCGCACCCGGTCGAACGTCACCCCACGGTCCCGGAGCGAGATCCAGGCGTCGTGGCCCACCACCACGTGGTCCAGCA
>CAYJOH010000097.1:0-7936 GCA_964371685.1 uncultured Anaerolineaceae bacterium | reverse complement strand
CATCCGGGAACAACCACCCGATAGACTTCGGTGCCATGGAATGGCTTGCCGAGTACTGGCCGCAGGTCGCGGTAGGGATCCTGATCCTGCTGCTCGTCCTGCGGCTCGCCGTGGGCCTGCTGCGGTTCCGCTCCGCGCCAAAGCATACGGGCGAGCAGACGATCCGGGTCCTGGGCGTCGGGGGCGCCGGCGGCAACGCGCTCAACGAGATGATCGGGTTCCGCGATGGTGGTGTGGACTACCTCGCGATCAACACGGATGGCCAGGTGCTCGAGCAGTCGCTCGCCGATCGCCGGATCCGGATCGGCGACCAGGTCACGAAGGGACTCGGCGCCGGCGGCGATGCCGCGCTTGGGCGGCAGGCGGCGGAGGAGGACGCGGAGTCGCTCCGGGCCGCTGTGGCGGGGGCGAGCCTCGTGTTCGTCGCGGCCGGGCTGGGCGGGGGCACGGGATCGGGTGCGGCCCCGGTGCTCGCATCGCATGCCCGCGAGGCGGGAGCGCTCACGATCGCGGTGGTCACGATGCCGTTCGCCTTCGAGGGCCCCACGCGCCAGGGCGTCGCCGAGGCTGCACTGGCGGAGCTGCGCCCGAACGTCGACACGCTGCTCGTCATCGAGAACGATCGCGTGATGGGCCTGGTCGAGGACGACACGACGCTGTCCGGCGCGTTCCGCTACGTCAATGACGTGCTGGCCCAGACGGTCCGGGCGGTGGTCGACATCATGGCCAAGCCGGGCCTGGTCAACCTCGACTTCGCCGACGTCTGCGCGATCATGCGCGACGGCGGCGCGGGCCTTGTCGGCATCGGCCACGCCAGCGGCGCGGACCGCGCGGTCGAGGCGGCGCGGAAGGCGATCGCGAGCCCGCTGCTCGCCGTGGACCTGCACGGCGCACGCGCGATCCTGCTCCATGTCGCCGGCTCCAGGCAGCTAGCCCTGCGCGACGTCGTCCGCGCCGCCGAAACGGTCCGCGAGGCGGCGGACCCGGAGGCGAACCTCATCTTCGGTGCGACGTTCGACGACCACCTGAAGGACGAGGTCCGGGTCACGGTGATCGCGACGCGCTTGCGGCAGCCGGGTGGCACGCCGCCGAGCACCGATCACGGTGTCGCCGCCGACCGCTCCGGCTCGCCCGATGCCGCGTCGGTCCTTCCGTCGCGTTCCGGACGCCGCGCCCCAGCCTGACCGCGCTCAGCGTCCGGCGTCGATCCAATAACTGGGTACTTGGCACGCGCCTGTTATCGGGCTACCATGGGGACCGACCGACCGGTCGGTCGGTTCGTGCGGCCGCAAGGTCGCCGGACGCCCGAGGACCCCAGGACCACCCATGAGCAAGCCGGATCCCGCCGAGCAGAGCCGGAGCCGCCGCGAGCGGATCCTCGACGCCGCGTTCCACGCCTTCGCCACCCGTGGCTACCGCGACACCGCCGTGGACGACATCGCCGGCGCCGCCGAGACGTCCAAGGGCGGGGTGTACTTCCACTTCCCGACCAAGGAGGCGATCTTCCGCGAGCTGATGCAGACGACCGCGGACAAGCTGGTCGGACGGGTGGAGCGCGCAGTGGCGCTGGAGACGGAGCCGGTCGCGCGCGCCGAGGCGGCGATCCACACGGTCTTGGCGACGTTCGCCGGCCACCGGACGATGGCGCGGCTGCTGTTCCTCGACACGGTCGGCGCGGGGCGCGTGTTCCAGGCGGCGACCAACGACCTCCATGACCGGTTCACCCGGCTGATCCAGGGCTACCTCGACGACGCGGTCGCGGCGGGCGCGATCCCGCCGCTCGACAGCCGGATCACCAGCATCGCCTGGTTCGGCGCGCTCAACGAGGTGGTGGCGCGGTGGCTGCTGGCGGACCACCCGAGCCGGCTCGAGGACGCGTACCCGGCCCTGCGCGCGGTCCTGCTCCGCAGCGCCGGCGTCCCGGAGGCGCGGATCGGCCCGGCGCCGCTGCCGGAGGCCGGCACGGAGTTCCCGGAGCAGCCGCGGTGACCGCGCTTCGCCCGTCGGCGGGCCGGGCGGCGGCCGAGGTGGACGTCCGGCTGGGCGAGCGCCTCGGCGTGCTGCTCGGCGCGGGACCCGCCGGCGGCGGGCTCGCGGCGGCGACGGTCCCCGTCGGTGACGTGGATCCGGTCGCGCTGTTCGCGGCGGCGGCCGAGGCGGACCTCGAGGCGGCGCTCTGGCTGCGGCCGGCCGAGGGGACCGCGCTGGTGGGGATCGGGCGGGCGTGGGCCGTGGAGGCCGCCGGGCCGAGCCGGTTCCGCGAGGCCGAGGAGGCCTGGCGCGCGCTCGTGCGGGAGGCACGCCTCGGCAGTGCGGCGGACGGCGGCTGCGGGGCGCCGGTGCTGCTGGGCGGGATGGGCTTCTCCGGGCGTCGGCCCGCCGCGGACGACCCATGGGCCCCGTTCGGTCCGTCGTCGCTGGTGCTGCCGGAGCTGTTGCTCGCCGTCGAGCCGGACGGTACCCGGCTCACGGGGAGCCTGGTCACCGCCGCCGCGCCGGCGGATGCCCGAGCGCTCGAGCGACGCTGGAACCGCCTGACCGAGCGCGCCCGCGCCCTCGATCCCGGCCGCACCGGCATGGTCGCGCGCCCGGTGTTCGCGCCGCTCGCGATCGCGGGCCAGCAGCCGTCGGAGGACGCGTGGAAGCGGCTGGTCGGGATGTTCGCGGGCGCGGTCGGGCGCGGCCGGCTCGACAAGGTCGTGCTGGCGCGGCGCGTCGGCCTCCGGTCGCCCGTGGAGCTGGACGTCCCCAACGCCCTCCGCCGCCTCGCGGCTTCCGCCCCGGAAAGCACGACGTACGCGTTCCGGCGCGCCGGGCGGACATTCCTGGGCGCCACCCCGGAGCGCCTCGTCCGCACCGAGGGCAGGTCGTTCCGGACCGTGGCCGTCGCCGGCACCACCGGCCGGGGCGCCGACGCCGCCGAGGACGCGGCGCTCGCCGCCGAGCTGATGGCCTCGGACAAGAACCGCGAGGAGCAGGCGATCGTGGTGTCGGCGATCCGCGACCAGCTGGCGCCGATCGCCGAGACGCTCGAGGTCGCGGCCCAGCCGTCGATCATGACCCTGCGCTTCGTCCAGCACCTGGTGACCGAGATCTCGGGGACGCTGGCCGAGGGCCGCGGCCTGCTGTCGCTGGGCGGGCTGCTCCACCCGACGCCGGCCGTCGGCGGCGAGCCGCGCGACCTCGCGCTGGCCCTGCTCGCCGAGCACGAGGGCTTCGACCGCGGCTGGTACGCCGGCCCGGTGGGCTGGCTGGGGGCGGACGGCGACGGCGAGCTGTGCGTGGCCCTGCGCTGCGGCATCGTTGACCGGACGCGCGCGACGCTGTTCGCCGGCTGCGGAATCGTCGCCGACTCGGATCCGGACGCGGAGTGGGAGGAGTCACGGATCAAGCTGCGGGCGGTCGTGTCGGCGCTGGGGATCCCGGGGGCCGACCTGTGAGCGACGCGACCCTGCTGCGGGCGTTCGTGGGCGAGCTGGTCGCGGCCGGGGTCCGGGACGCCGTGGTGTGCCCGGGGTCTCGCTCCACGCCGCTCGCGCTCGCGCTCCGCGCGGCGGCCGGGCTCCGGGTCCGCGTGCTGTACGACGAGCGCGCGGCCGGGTTCTTCGCCCTGGGGATGGCGCGGACGGCGCGGCGCCCGGTCGTGCTGCTGGCGACCTCCGGCACGGCGACCGTGGAGTTCGCGCCGGCGGTGGCCGAGGCGTCCCTGTCGCGGGTGCCGCTGGTGGTCCTGACCGCGGACCGGCCGGCCGAGCTCCGGGATCGCGGGGCGCCCCAGACGATCGACCAGGTCCACCTCTACGGGCGAGCCGCGAAGTGGTTCACGGAGTTGCCGCTGTTCGACGGCGACCCGGCGACGGCGGCGCACGTCCGATCCGTGGCGGGCCGGGCGGTCGCGGTGGCCGTGGCCGGCCCCGCGGGTCCCGTCCAGGTCAACGTCCCGTTCCGCGAGCCGTTGCTGCCGGACGGTCCGTTCGGGGCGCCGGAGGACGCGGCGTCCGACGCCCCGTTCACCACCGCGATTGCCGGCCGTCGAGGGCTCGACCACGCGGGCCTCGACGCCCTCGCCGCGCGGCTGTCCGCGGCGGAGCGCGGACTGATCGTCGCCGGCCCGGACGACGACCCGCGCCTCCCGGCGGCGCTGGCCGCGCTCGCACGGGCGACGGGCTTCCCGATCCTCGCCGACCCGTTGTCCGGGCTCCGGACCGGTCCGCACGACCGCGAGCTCGTCGTAGCGCGGGCCGACCAGCTCGTCCGGCCCGGGCCCTGGATCGACGCCCACCGGCCGGACCTCGTGCTGCGTACCGGCGCCATGCCGACCTCCAAGCCGATCCTCCAGCTCCTCGAGCGGACCCGTCCGAGGCTGATCGTGCTCGACGGGGACGACGGCTGGCGCGAGGCCGCGCTGCTGCCGGCGACGTTCGTCCACGCCGACCCGGCCGACACGGCGACGGCGCTCGCGGGGCGCCTGCCGGAGGGCAGGCCGGGCGCATGGGCGCTCGACTGGCGCGCGGGCGACCGCATCGCCGATGCCGCGATGACCGCCTGGCTGGCGGGGCTCGACGAGGCGTTCGAGGGCGCCCCGTTTCCGGCCCTCGAGGCCGCCCTGCCCGACGGCGCGGTCCTGTGGGCCGGCAACTCGATGCCCGTGCGCGACCTCGACTCATGGCTCCCGCCTACGAGTCGCGCGATCACTGTCCGCTCGAACCGGGGCGCGAACGGGATCGATGGCGTCGTCTCCACGGCCCTAGGCTCGGCGGCGGTCGCGGAGGGCCCCGTCGCGCTCCTGGTCGGCGACGTGTCGTTACACCACCACCTCAATGCCCTCGTCGCGGCCCGGCTCCACCGCCTGTCCGCGACGATCGTGCTCGTGAACAACGACGGGGGCGGCATCTTCTCGTTCCTGCCCCAGGCCACGGCCGACGCCCCCGGCACCGGTCTCCCGGAGCACTACGAGGAGCTGTTCGGGACGCCGCACGGGATCGACGTCGGCCCGATCGTGCAGGCGCTCGGCGGCGAGCACCGCCGCGTCGGGCATCGCGAGCTCGCGGGGGCCATCGCCGAGTCCATCGGCCGGCCCGGCGTCCAGGTGCTCGAGCTCCGCACCGAACGGGCGCGCAACGTCGCGCTGCACCGCGAGGTGGCGAAGGTCGTGGCCGAGGCGCTCGAACGGGAGACCGGCAACCGATGAGCGCGATCGTGGTCGACGGGCTGCGCTGGGAGGTCCGCTCGCGAGGCGCCGGCCGCCCGCTGCTCCTGCTCCACGGCTTCACCGGTCGCGGGATGTCGTGGGGTGGGCACGCGACGGCCCTCGCCCGCCGGTTCCGCGTGATCGTGGTCGACCTGCCGGGCCACGGTCGTTCCGGGTTCGCGGAACCGTCGCGCATGAGCGTGGAGCGGACGGCCGACGACCTGGCGACCATCCTCCTCCTCCTGGACGCGATCCCCGCGCACGTCGTCGGCTACTCGCTGGGTGCCCGGATCGCGCTGCGGCTGGCCGTCGCGCACCCCGGCGTCGTCCCCCGCCTGGTGCTCGAGCGTGCGTCCGCGGGGATCGAGGCGGACGCCGACCGCGAGGCCCGTCGCGTCGCCGACGAGACGCTGGCCGCGCGGATCGACCGGGAGGGCGTCGCCGACTTCGTCACCGCCTGGGAGCGCAATCCCGTGTTCCGGACGCACGCGGCGCTGCACCCGGCGGTCGTCGCCCGCCAGCGCGCGGTCCGGCAGACCAACGACCCGCAGGGTCTTGCCGCGAGCCTCCGGGGTGCCGGCCAGGGGGCCATGGAGCCGCTGTTCGATCGCCTGCGCGCCGTCACGGCACCCACGCTCGTGATCGCGGGCGAGCTCGACGACCGGGGTCGGCCCCGTGCCGAGCGCGTCGCCGCCGGCATCCCCGGCGCCCGGCTCGCCGTGCTCGACGGCGTCGGCCACACCCCCCACCTCGAGCATCCCGCCCGCTTCCGCCGCCTCGTCCTCGACTTCCTGCAGGAGGTGCCCGCCGCATGACCAGCCCCGTCGCCTGGACCCCCGTCGTGGACTACCGCGACATCCGATACGAGCACTCGGGGACCGGCATCGCGAAGGTGACCATCAACCGCCCCGAGGTCCGCAACGCGTTCCGCCCCCAGACCGTGCGCGAGCTCATCGACGCCTTCGCCCGGATCCGCGACGACGCCTCCATCGGCTGCGTCCTGCTCACCGGCGAAGGGGACAAGGCGTTCTGCTCGGGCGGCGACCAGAAGTACAAGAGCCCGGACGGCGGCTACCTCGACACCGACGGCATCGCCCGGCTCAACGTCCTCGACCTCCAGCGCCAGATCCGCTCCCTGCCGATCCCGGTCATCGCCCTCGTCAACGGCTACGCCATCGGCGGCGGCCACGTCCTCCACGTCGTGTGCGACCTCTCGATCGCGTCCGAGAACGCGGTCTTCGGCCAGGTGGGCCCGAAGGTGGGCAGCTTCGACGCCGGGTTCGGGGTGGGCCTGCTGGCCCGCCTGGTGGGCGACAAGAAGGCCAAGGAGATCTGGTTCCTGTGCCGCCAGTACTCGGCGCAGGAGGCACTGGCGATGAACCTCGTCAACAGGGTCGTGCCGCTGGCGGACCTCGAGGCCGAAGGCGTGCGCTGGGCGGACGAGATCCTGGACATGAGCCCGACCGCGATCCGGTTCCTCAAGTCCGCGTTCCTCGTCGCCACCGACGGCCTGGCGGGGCTCCAGGAGTTCGCCGGCAACGCGACGGGCCTGTACTACACGACCGACGAGGCGCACGAGGGGTCGAGGGCGTTCCTCGACAAGCGTCCCGCGGACTACCGCAAGTACCCGCGACGGCCGTGACCACGTCCCCGGCCCCGGTCTCCCGCCCCTCCGCCCTGCGCGTCTGGGTCCTCGCCGCGCGCCCGCACACGCTGCCGGCAGCGCTGTCCGGGGTCGTGGTCGGCCTCGGGGCGGCGCTCGCCACGGGCGCCCCGCTGCGACTCGACACCGCGCTCGGCTGCCTCGCCGTCGCGCTGCTGCTCCAGGTGCTCGCCAACTTCGCCAATGACCTGTCCGACTTCCGGCGCGGGGCCGACACGCCCGACCGGCAGGGGCCCACCCGGGTAACGGCCGCCGGCTGGGTGACCGAGCGCCAGCTCGAGGTCGCGATCGCGATCACGATCGGCCTGGCCGGGCTGGTGGGCCTGTGGCTGGTGTCCGTGGGCGGGCCGGTGATGCTCGCGCTGGGCGTGGCCGCGGTGATCGCCGCGCTCGCGTACACCGGCGGCCCGTTCCCGTACGGGTACCGGGCGCTGGGCGAGGTGTTCGTGTTCATCTTCTTCGGCCTGGTCGCGGTGGCCGGGACCGCGTACCTCCAGGTGCTGCGGCTGGAGCCGCTGTTCCTCGTCGCGGCCGTGCCGCCGGGCGCGCTGATCACGTCGATCCTGGTCGTCAACAACCTGCGCGACATCCCCACCGATGCCGCGGCCGGCAAACGGACGCTCGCGGTCGTGCTGGGCAGGCGGGGGACGCAGATGGAGTTCGGGCTGCTGCTGGGCGTGGCCTACGCCGTGCCCGCGATCCTGCTGGTCGCCTGGCTGGTCGCCGGCACGGGGCCGGCGCCCGACGCGATCGGCCTCCGCGGGGCCGTCCTGCTGCCACTCGTGACGCTGCCGATGGCGTGGCCGCTGCTGCGCGCCGTGCGCGGGTTCGCCGACCCGCGCGAGCTGAACCTCGTGCTCAAGGGAACAGCGCGGCTGTCGCTCTGGTTCGGGGTGCTGTTTGCGGCCGGTCTCGTGCTGTCGGGGATGATCCGCGGGGGCCCGACGGGGTGAGCCCTTCGCTGTCGTGGGTCCGCGTCCGCGTCCCGTTCCGCGCGCCGGTAACGACCGCCCCAGGGACGTGGACGGCGCGCGTGTCCCGGCTCCTGCGCGCCGCGCGCGAGGACGGGCGGACCGCCGGGG
>CAYJOH010000096.1:0-7955 GCA_964371685.1 uncultured Anaerolineaceae bacterium | reverse complement strand
GAGCGCCTCGGCCGCCATGCGGTTGCGGAGGCCCGCGGGGACGCCGCGGTACAGCAGCCCGTCGGCGACATTCGCGAGCGCGGTCTCGCCGTCGAGCAGGTGGAAATGCTGGAACACGAACCCGATCCTCCATGCGCGCAGGGCCGACAGCCGCCGGTCCGACAGCCGGTCCACCCGCGCGCCGGCGACCGTGACCTCGCCGGACGTCGCCCGGTCCAGCGTCCCGATCACGTGGAGCAGGGTGGTCTTGCCCGACCCGGACGGCCCCACGATCGCCAGCAGGTCGCCAGCGTCGATCGCCAGGTGGACGTCGACGAGCGCATCCACGGGCGGCTCGCCCGGATAGCGCTTGCCGACGCCACGGAGCTCGATCACGCGCTCGGGCACGGGCCGCGGGTCCTGGACCGGGATCGCGCTCATCTCGGCACCACCACGTCGTCGCCGGCCTCGAGCCCGTCGCCCTCGACCTCGACCATCCCGTCGTCGAACAGCCCGAGCTCCACCGCCAGGTAGCGATGGCTCCCGTCCTCCTCGACGACCTCGACCGCGTACCCGCCCTCGAGCAGCGCGACCAGCGCGTGCACCGGGACGGCGAGCACGCCGGCACGTTCCTCCGTCACCACCCGGACCGACACCGGCGACTGGTCGAGGTCGGGCGGGTCCGCATCGCCGGCGAGCTGGATCGTGACCGGAATCGTGGTCGGGCCGCCCTCGGGCGACACCACGGCGACGCGCCCGACATCCTCGATCGTGGCGGCCACCTCGCGCCCATCGGGCAGCTCGACGGTGACCGCCTGGCCCTCGGCCACCAGCTCCCGGTCGTCAGCGTCGAGATCCACGGTCACCACCTGGTCGACGGTCGTCGCGTCGAGCACTGGCGCACCCGGCGCCACTCGGCTGCCGGTCGAGGCCTCGACCGACGCCACGCGGATGGCGAACGGCAGGAACACGATGTCGGCAGGGTCCACCACGCCGTCGCGTACTTGGCCGGTCGCCCGCTGCCAGCGACGCACGGCCTGGGCGGTCCGGGCGTCCCAATCGCGGTCGACCTTCATCCCCTTCGGCGCGTAGCCCAGCGCCTTCAGGTTCCGCTCCAACTGCTCGACGTCGGGCCCGTTTGAGACGCCGGGACCGAGCGCTCGCCACATCGGCCGCTCGCCGTACAGCAGGCGCGGACGCTGCCGGCCGTCGAGCTCGTACAGGACCTCGCCGCGCCCGATCACATCGCCGGCATCCGGGACGCGGGTGACCGTGCCCGCGCCGCCGGCGAGCACCGCGCGCGATCCCTCGTAGCCGAGCGTGCCGTCGAGCACGTCCTCGGTCTGCAGCGTCCGCCGCTCCACCTCGGCCGTCACGACGTCCGCCGAAGGGGCGGGCGTGGGGCCGGATGAGGCGCCCGCCATGGCCAGGTCCGGCAGTGCCCCCTGGGAGGCCGCGAGCGCGATGCCCGCCACGCCGAGCCCGAGCACGGCCCCGAGCGCCAGCCGCCGCGTCACGGGCGGGTCTCCGACGAGGTGCCGCCCTCGCCTCCTTCGGGTGCGGGCATGATGTCGGCGCAGGCCTCCTCGGCCGCCTTGAACGCCTCGGAGTTGGGATCGGGGCCTCCACCGTCCGGCCCGCCGAGCTGGATCATCGCCCCGCCGCCCTCGAACACCGGGTCCGGGAAGTCGATCCCCTGGTCGCGCATGCACTGCGAGTAGGCAAGCATCCGGTCCTGGATCTCGGGGTCCATCGTCGCGTTCGGGTCGCCGCCCATCCGCGGCATGAGGCCCTCGCAGGCCTCCTGGGCCGCATCCAGCGTCTCCCGGTCGACCGGCTCCGCGCCGTCCTTGGGACCGATCCCGATGCTGATCCCGCCATCGCCGCTGAACTGCGGGTCGACCATGTCGACGCCGTGCTCGCGCATGCACTCGGCGAAGGCAAGCGCCTGCGCCTGCGGGTCGCTTGACGCGGACGGCGCGGCCGATCCATCGGGGGTCGCCGACGGATCGACCAGGCTGACGACGCCCGGCGTGGCGGCCGGGCCCGCGCAGGCCGCGAGGAGCATCGAGAACGCGAACGCGACCGGCACGAGGCTGGTGCGGCGGCCGACCACGCGCGCACGGGTCGGGGGGCGGGTGGGTCGGTGCGCGCCGGCGCCGGGGATGGTGAGCAGCTGAGGCATGGTCCTGGCTCCACGTCACGGGGCGGACCCGTCGCCGTCCGCCGATGGCTCCGTGTGCAGCGAGCTTTGCGCGACGGTGACCGCTGCAGGGCTCCGTTGTCGGGCACTTCGATCAACGCCACCTCAAGGGCGCTTTCAGAAACCTTTGATCTGGCGCGGGTACACCGGACGCAGCCCGTCACCCGTCGGGCGCCCGGAAGGACAGCGCCGCCGATGCACCTGCTGCTGGTCGAGGACGATCCGCGCCTCGCCGACCTCGTCGCCCGCCTGCTCCAGGGCGAGCGGCACGTGGTCGAGCAGGCCGCGACGGGCGAGGCCGCGCTCGAGCTCGCCGATGCCCCCGGGCTCGACGCGATCGTGCTCGACGTCGGGCTGCCGGATCTGTCCGGGCTCGAGGTCGCGCGCCGGCTCCGTCGGCGGGGCTCGCAGGTCCCCATCCTGATGCTCACCGCCCGGGACGCGATCCCCGATCGGGTGGCCGGGCTCGACGCGGGCGCCGATGACTACCTCGTGAAGCCGTTCGCGATCGAGGAGCTGGCGGCGCGGATCCGGGCGCTCGGCCGGCGGGGCGCGCCGCGACCGGACGGCGCTTCGCTGTCCGCGGGGCCGGTCGTGCTCGACGAGATGACGCGGGCGGTGTTCGTGGCCGGCCGTCGGGTGGAGCTGAGCCCGCGTGAGTTCGCGCTGCTCGAGTGCCTGCTCCGCCACCCGGGCCAGGCACTGAGCCGCGACCAGCTCCTCGACCACGCGTGGCCGTACGACACCGAGGTCGTCCCCGCGATCGTGGACACCTACGTGTACTTCCTGCGACGGAAGCTCGGTCCGGAGGCTGGCGGGCGGATCGAGACCGTGCGCGGGATCGGGTATCGGATCGCAGCCGGATGAGCCGGTCCGGACCTGCCCCCGCCACGACCGCAGACGCCAACGATGCCGCCGGGCAACCCGAGGCGCCCCTCGTCCGCCGCACCCGCCGGCGGCTGATCGCGTGGAGCGGCGGGAGCACGCTCGTTGTCCTGCTCGTCCTCGGCGTCGCGATCTACGGGGCGGCAGCATCGAGCCTGTCGGCCACCGGTGCGGCGGCGCTCCGGACGCGGGTCGACGAGATGACCGCCACGCAGCAGATGGTCGTGCCGTTGCCGCCCGTCCCGGGCATCGCCGGTGGCTCGATCGTGACAACGGATGCGAGCCAGCCGGGCTTCGTCTTCGGCGGGAAGGCCTCGGGAACGTTTGCGGTCCTCGCGTCGGCAGCGGTGATCCGCAGCGGCCAGCTGCCGGTCATCAGCTCGCTCGCGGACCCCGGGGCGATCAACGCCGCGGTCGACGAGGCCCTGCGGTCCGGGCGCGTCGTGGTCCACGAGACCTCGGTCGATGCGACGCCGGTCCGCCTGCTGGTCGCGCCCGTGGACACCACGGTCGGGACGATGGTCGCCGTCGTGGTGGGCGATCGGACGGCCGAGGTCGAGCTGCTCCAGACGCTCCTGCGGGTGCTGCTCGTGGGCGGGATCGCCGTGTTCGCGGCCTCGATCCTGGTGGGCTACGTCTACGCAGGGCGGGCGCTGGTCCCGATCCGCGAGTCGCTCCGCCGCCAGCGCGAGTTCGCCGCGGACGCGAGCCACGAGCTCCGCACGCCGCTCTCGATCGCCCGGGCCGCCATCGCCGAGCTCCACCGAGGGCGCGGCGACCCGGTGGTCGTCGACCGGGCCATCGAGGATCTGGAGGCCGGCACGACACGCCTCGCGTCGCTCGTCGAGGACCTTCTGCTGCTCGCCCGAACCGACGCCGAAGCGATCGAGCTTGTGGTGACCGACACAGACCTCGCGCTCGTCGCCGCCGAGACCGCCGAGAGCTTCGAGGCGCTGGCCGGGGCCCGGTCGGTCCGGCTGCTGCTGGACCTCGAGCCGGCGCCTGCCCCCGGCGACGAGGCACGGCTCCGCCAGCTGGCCGGGATCCTGCTCGACAACGCGATCCGCCACTCGCCGCAGGACGGGCGGGTGACGATCACGGTGCGGGCGGGGGCGACGCTGGCGGTCGAGGACGAGGGGCCGGGGATCGCGCCCGGGCACGAGCAGCGGGTGTTCGAGCGGTTCTGGCGCGCGCCAGGCGCCCCGCACGGCGGCACCGGGCTCGGCCTGGCGATCGCCCGCTGGATCGCGGAGCGCCACGGGGGCACGATCACGGCGGACAACCGGGCGGGCCGGTCCGGGGCGCGGTTCGCGGTGCGCCTGCCGGGGCGGTGAGGCCGGCGGGCGAGCACCCCGGTACGCTGCCCGGATGCGCGAGCTCGCGTCGCTCCCCGACCGCCCTGGGCGGTTCGTCACCTCGCCCGATCGGACGTCGATCGCCGTCTTCGAGGCCGGTGCCCCGGGAGCCCAGGCGATCGTCCTGGTCCACGGCACGGCCGGCGACCACCGCACGTGGCGGGTCGTCTGGCCGCGCCTCGCGGACCGGTACCGGCTCCATGCGATCGACCGGCGCGGCCGCGGGGACTCCGGCGACGGGGCCACCTACGCGATCGAGCGGGAGCTGGAGGACGTGGCGGCCGTGGCCGAGGCGCTGGCAGCGGAGTCCGGCGGCCCGGTTGATGTGGTGGGGCACTCGCTGGGCGGGAGGATCGCGCTGGGGGCGTCGCTCCGCACGGCGGCGATCCGGCGCGTCGTCGCCTACGAGGGTGCGCCCAACCCGGGGACAGCCGAGCGCGAGCTTCCGCGCGACGACCTCCTCGCCCGCCTCCGGGCGGACCTCGCGGCCGGCGACCTCGAGCGACTCCTCGCGCGGTTCATGGCCGCGATCACGGGGATGACCGAGGCCGACCTCGCCCGGTTCCGGGCGGACCCCGTGTGGCCGCTCCGCGTCGCCGCCGCGCCGACGATCATCCGGGAGCTCGTGGCGGCCGATGACGCCCCCGCGGTGTCGATGGACGCCCTGGCCCGGGTCGCCGTGCCGGTCCTCCAAGTCGTGGGCTCCGCGTCCCCGGCCGCGTTCCGCGACGGCGCCGCGGCCCTCGACGCCCGCCTCGCCGCCGGACGTCTCGCCGTCATCGAGGGTGCCGGGCACGCGGCGCACCACAGCCACCCCGACGCGTTCATCGCGGCCGTGGAGGGGTTCCTCGCGAGCTGACGCGGGGCATGCCAAACTCCGCGCATGGACATGAGCGTCATCGGCTGGCTGGTCATCGGCTTCCTCGCCGGCTCGATCTCGGGCTGGTTCGTCGGCGTCCGGAGCGCGCAGGGGTGCCTGCCGACCATCGTCGTCGGCATCATCGGCGGCTTCGTCGGGGGCTGGCTGAGCGAGCAGATGGGCCTGGGCCAGGTCCAGGGCTTCATTGGCGCGCTGGCGTTCGCCACCCTCGGCGCCGTCGTCATCCGCATCGTCCTGCGGGCGATCGAGGGGCAGCGCTGACCCGCCCGTCGACCGCTTCGGGGGCTACCATCGGGCCATGACCGACCCCGCGGCGCCCGCCGCCGACACCCGCCCCTATTCCCCCGGCCTCGAGGGCGTCATCGCCGGCGAGTCCGCCCTGTCCCGCATCGACGGCGCGGCCGGCCGGCTGCTGTACCGGGGCTACCCAATCGGCGAGCTGGTGCGGGCCGGCTCATATGTCGCGGTCGCCGAGCTGCTGTGGACCGGCGAGTGGCGGCCGGACGCGACGCTCCCCTGCCTCCCGGTCCCGGACGCGGTCATGGCGGCGCTGCGCGCGCTGCCGGCGACGGCCCGCCCGATGGACGCGCTGCGCACCGCGGTCTCCGCGTGGGGCGCCGTCACGGACCCGTCGTTCCCGCCCACGCCCGACCAGGCCCGGGCCCTCACGGCCTTCTCGCCGTCCGCGCTGGCCGCCTTCGCCCGCATCCGCCACGGCCTGGAGCCGGTGGCGCCCGATCCCGAGCTGGATCTCGTCGCCGGCTACCTGTACCAGATCAACGGCGAGCGGCCGGACGCGGCGACGGCACGCGCGCTGGACGCCTACTTCATCGTCGGCGCCGAGCACGGGTTCAACGCCTCGACGTTCACGGCCCGCGTGATCACGTCCACCCGCTCCGACATCGCCTCCGCGGTGGCCGGGGCGATCGGCGCGATGAAGGGCCCGCTCCACGGCGGCGCGCCCTCCGAGGTCGTGGAGCAGATCCACGAGGTCGGCACGCCCGAGCGCGCCGAGGCCTGGGTCCGCGAGGCGCTGGCGAGCGGGACGCGGCTGATGGGCTTCGGGCACCGCGTGTACCGCGCCTACGACCCGCGGGCCGCGGCGCTGCGCGAGGTCGCCGAGTCCTTGGAGCACCGGCCGGAGTGGCTGGAGCTGGCGATCGCGGTGGAGGACGTGGCGCTCCGCGTGCTGGCCGAGAAGCACCCGGACCGGCCGCTCAAGACCAACGTGGAGTTCTACGCGGCCCCGGTGCTGATGGGCGTGGGCCTGACGCCGGACCTGTTCCCGGCGACGTTCGCGCTGGCGCGCCACGCCGGCTGGACGGCCCACGCCATCGAGCAGGGCGCGGCGAACCGGTTGATCCGCCCCGACGTGCGCTACGTGGGCGCCCCGGAGCGGTCGCTGCCGGGGGCGTAGCGCCGCTCGGGGGGCGTAGCGCCGCCCTACAGGAACCCGCGCCGCCTGAAGAACAGCAGCACGCCGGCCAGGATGGCCGCCATCAGCCCGATGATCAGCAGGAACTCGACCACGCTGCCGGGCTGGCCGGGCAGGGGCACGTTCATGCCGAAGATCGACGCCAGCAGCGTGAGCGGAAGCATCGCGACGCTGAACGCGGTAAGGACGCGCAGCGAAGCGTTGAGGCGGTGCGAGAGCACGGACTCGTTGGAGTCCTCGAGCGCCTCCGCGACCTCCTTGTAGTTCTCCAGCACGTCCCAGATCCGCTCGGCGGCGTCGGTGATGTCATCGAAATAGATGTCCAGCTCTTCCGCCAGGTAGCGCTGCTTGGTTCGCTCGAGATCCCGGAGGACCGCCCGCATCGGGCGCATGACGCGCCGGAAGTTGATGATCTCCTGCTTCGCGTTTGACAGGTCCCGGACGATCTCCGCGGACCGTCCCTCGAAGATGTCGTCCTCCAGCTGGTCGAGCTTGGCCCCCATCTTGCGCAGCATCGGGAACGAGGCGTCCACGCAGGTGTCCACGATCTTGTACAGCAGGTACCCGGTGCCCTTGCTGAACACCGAGGCACGCACCTCCTCGCGCTCCCGGTGGCGCTCGAACATCGCGGCCAGCGGCGGCAGGTTCTGGTCCGGCAGGGTGATCAGGTAGTCCGGGCCGACGAACAGGTCCACCTCCGCGGTGAGCAGGCGGTCC
The DNA here is from genome assembly GCA_964371685.1 of uncultured Anaerolineaceae bacterium. GTDB lineage: Bacteria > Chloroflexota > Limnocylindria > Limnocylindrales > CSP1-4 > CAIXZV01. The sequence continues at coordinate 501 of CAYJOH010000096.1, read as the reverse complement.
TGCGCCTTGTCGAACACGGGGAAATGGAGAACGATGAACAGGTAGTCGTCGTACGCATCGAGCTTGGGGCGCTGGTTGCGCGACGCGACGTCCTCGATCGCCAGCGGGTGGAACCCGAACTCCCGCTCCAGCCACTCGCGATCCGCCTCGCGCGGCTGATCGAGGTTGAGCCAGCGGACGCCGGCCGCCTCGATGATGTCGGGCTCGGAGGCCTCAGCGGCCGACGCGGCGCCGGGCAGCGCGCCACCCGGCCGACTCGCACGCAGTCGCGGGCGCAGCAGCAGGTTCGGCACTTGGAGGGACTCCGGTCCGCATGGCGCGATCCTAGCGCACGCGGTCGGGCGGGCGCACGGGCACGAGCGCCTGGCACGCTGCCCGTGCGCTAGTCGAGGGGCACGGCCACGCGGTCAGACGCCTCCGTTCCGGGCGGCCGCGCCGGCCGTCGAAGCGCGACGGCCGCCGCGCCCAGCAGGAACACGAGGCCGCCGGCGACGAACGGCC
>CAYJOH010000095.1:3146-8037 GCA_964371685.1 uncultured Anaerolineaceae bacterium | reverse complement strand
CGTGGCCGAGGCGCATCGGGTGCTTCGTCCCGGCGGACGGTGCTTCATCGCGGAGAGAACCCGACGACCCACAGGACCCAGACGGGCAGCGCGAGCGTGTCCAGCGCCAGGAGCAGGTACGCGATCCGGACGCGGCCCGCGCCCGCCGGGGCGATGGCCACGATGCCGGACGGGCCGGCCCGGGCCCGATCCGCAGGCGCGGCCCCCACGCTCACGAGACCATGAACCCCGACAGCCAGTACATCCAGATGGCGACCAGCAGGGCGAAGCCCGTGACCAGGCCGGTCACGACCACGACGAACAGGGTCGCCGGGGCCATGCCCCGCGTCCGTCCGGGCCGCGGCGGATCGCCGGGCCCCTGATCGAGCGGCGCCGTCACGGCAGGACCAGGTGGACCGGGTTGCCGCGGATGTTCACGGCCCATGTCGTGAGGTCGGTCGAGTAGTCGCTGGAGCTGCCGCCCATCGTGTACTTGATCTTCCACCAGCCGCGCTCGCCCGAGACCGGGTCCACCGGTGCGTCGTAGTTGGCCGGCAGGGCGACCTCGATCGTCAGCCAGCAGCCGTTGTAGAGGCTGCTGCCACCCGTGTTCGTCCGGACCGAGGTCACCCCGGTGCCGGACCTGCCGGAGCAGCCGGAGTGGCCGGGGTTGGCGGTCCCGGGCGTGGCCCGGTAGTTGAACGACGTCGACGCGAAGCCAAACCCCGTCGGGTGCAGGATCTCGAGGTCGGCGGACAGGAGGCCGGTGTCACCCGGGTCCCAGAGGTTGATGACCATCGTCTTGCCTGCGTGCACCGCGTCGATCTGCGCCAGGTAGAACTCCGATGCCCGGCCGCCCGGGAGCCGGACGTAGGCCTCCATCGCCCCGATGCCGTAGATCCGCGGCGTGCCCGACGCCGACGACGCGTAGAACGCGAACGCGTTGAGGGCCGTGGTGTTGTTCTGGTCGCTGGGGGCGCCCGCGTCGGTCGACCAGCTGTGGAGCCGGTAGGTGCCCGCCGGCAGGCCCGCCGCGAGCTGGACCCAGCCGTAGTGCCAGGACGAGCTCGAGCAGTCGGCGGTGTGGGTGGCCTGGTTGAGCTCGTCGAACACCACGTGGTCCTCGAGCGAGAGCCGTCGATAGCCGGTCCCCGTGGTCGCCACGGAGATGTCGTCCGCGTTGTCGAGCAGCGTCTCCCGGGTGTCCAGCAGCTCGAAGTAGCTGGTGACCGGCTCGCGCGTCGGATGGCCGTTGGGGTTCGACTGGCCGGAGGAGCTCACGGTCCAGGCCTCGCCCGTCCCGGCCTGCGTGGTCGCGTCGCAGAACCCGGGATCGAACACCCACACGCTCCCGCCGCCGCCCGCGGGGATCTCGACCGCGTAGTTGTAGAAGCCGTCGGGGTCGTACTGGGCGTCCGGATCGGAGCCCGACGGGGTGTTGAGGAGGCCGCCACCGCCGCCGGTCTGGCGCGTCTCGTACTTGGTCATGAACGCGTCGCCCTGGATGCTCGGCGCGCCCTGGCTCTGCATCGCCCCCCAGAACCCCTGCGGGTTCGTGATCGCGGCCTGGCCGCCGGGCGGGGGCACCTCGGCCCCCTGGACGAGCGTCGTCGTGGTCGTCGTCGTGGTCGTCACGAGGTCGTAGCTGACCCGGACCTCGAGCTCGTCGAGGTTGATCGTGGCGCCGCCGCCGCAGCCCTTGACGGCGGTCAGGCGGACCCGGAAGTTGGCGTCGCTGAAGTTGTTGCGGACCCAGTTGTGCGATCCCCAGTCGGCCGTGCTCGTGCTGCTGCCCAGCGTGTAATCGCCGCTGTTCGGGTTCGTCCCGAGGGCGGGCGTCGCGTCCGCAGCCGACCACGAGGCGCCGCCGTCCCAGGACAGCTCCGCGCGGATCGACGAGCCAGCGCAGCTGCTCGACAGGAACGCGTCGCTGAGCCGGACCTCGAGCCCGGTGATGTCGAGGGACTGGTTGGCGGCCGGGTTCGGGATCGCCGATCCACCGGACAGCAGGCCGAAGGTCGACCACTTTTGCTGCTGGCCATTCGTGTTCTCTGTCGCGTACTGGTTGTTGTTGGACCCGACGATGTTCCAGATGTTGCGGCTGCCGCCGGTCGGGGTGAACGACCACTGGCCGCCGGACGGCGCGGCGCCCGGGTTCAGGTACCCGGTGTTGCCGGGGTCGTGGTCGGTGCTGGTGCTGGTCGTGGTCTCGGGCTTCACGTAGTAGCCCACGCCGTAGTAGTTGTTGGGGCTGCCCATCGGCACGGGGAGCACGAACTCGGCCTTGGCGGTCCGCCGGGCGGGGAACGAGTTGATCCCCGCGACGCGCGAGAAGAACAGGCCGACGGGGCCGCTGATGGTCACCTTCAGGCGGCGGGGGTTGGCGGGATCCTGCTCCGGCGTGACGACGATCCCGTCGGTCCCGTCGATGTAGCCGTTCTTGCGCGCCTCGGCCCTCGCCGTGACGTACGCGGACGCGGGATCGCCGGGCAGCCAGACGACGCCCGCGAGGGCCGCGGCGTCCGCGGCGCGCTGCATGCGCAGGTTGTTGGTCCAGTACCAGGCGATGTCCACGACGACGGCGCACATGAGCGTGAACATCACGATCGACAGGGCGAAGATCACGATCACCTGGCCGTCGGAGCCGCCGCGCCCACGCCGGGGGACGCCCGCGCCCAGGCGGGCTGATCGACGGCGCGTCTGGGGCTGGAAGCGCATCGCTGTCTCGCTCATCTCAGGTTGGGTTCATCGCCATCACGGTCCGGTCGGACACGTCGAGGCCGGTCGCACCGCTGCCGCCGATGAGGTTCAGGACGGCTGCCAGCGGCGTGGCGAACTCGTAGCGGTAGCGGAGGCTGACGCCCACCGACTCGGGCGGGTTGGCGTTGGAGCGGGTGCAGGCCGGCCAGCCGACGCTGGCGACCGAGAAGTCGAGCTGCTCGCCGTCGACCGTCGGGCCGTTACCGGGGTCGTAGTGCCACACGTTGACCGCGCCCGCCGTCTCGGCCCCGGTCGCCGTCGCCCGGTAGATCCGGATCTCGGACACGCGGGCGATGGCAACCTGGGAGCCGGGCGACGTCAGCACGCGCTGGACGGCGGCGACGATCCGCGGATCCACGGTCGCCGCATCGGGCGAGGCCGAACCCCCGCATCCCAGGGCGCCGCCGCCGTTCACCAGCGCGCTCGCCGTGCGCGCCCCCTCGCGCGTGGCATAGCTGAGGGTGATGGTGTGGTCGAAGGCCATGCCGAACTCGAGCAGCCCGAGCAGCAGCAGCATGAACACGGGCACGATCAGCGCGAACTCGACCGTGGACTGGCCACGGTCCGCTCGCTGGCGTGCCGGTCCCGCCGGCGCGCGCCGCCGGATCACAGGACCGGCTCCATGCGGGTCGCGTTGGCGCGATCGAACTCGATGGTCCCGGTCCCGACCACCCCGCCGAGCGGCGTGACCCAGTGGTGGCGGTACTGGATCCGCACGCCCACCGTATCGATCGGGGATCCCGGCTGGCACCCGGCGAGGTAATTGCAGCGGGACGCCTCGGGATAGCCGTCCGCGATCAGCGAGTACGGGACGGTGACGGACAGGCCGCCGGCGTAGTGGCAGGTCGTGCTGCCACCGTCGCGGGCATAGACCGTGGCGCTGCCGATCCGCTCGCCGGTCTCGTCGGAGCGGTAGATCTCCACCTGCTCCACGCGTGCGCGGTCGGAAGGTGCCGTGAGCTCCTCGTCGATCGAGCGCAGCACGATGCAGTCGGTGCCGGCCTCGTTGCCGCCCTCCGCGGCCAGGAGTGCCGCGTTGCGGCTGGCGAAGTTGACGGCGAGCACGGCGTTGAACACGAACGCGAACTCGATGATCGACAGCGTCAGCGTCAGGAACAGGGGCACGACGAGGGCAAACTCCACCAGCGCCTGGCCGCGTGACGACGCGTCCGGACGCCCCCCGGGTCGCGGGAGCGCACGGTGCCGGATGGACCGATGGACGCTGGTCATGGCGTGTGGAGGCATCCAGGTGCGGTTGTCGATGCCCGAGACGCTACGGACGGCGCCCTAACAAAGGCCATAAGCGCGCCGACGGGGTGGTGCCAGGAGTCGCCACCCGTTCTCGTCATGGTCCTTTCGGGCCATGACGATCAGACGGGACGGGGACTACACTCGCTCGCGGATCGCCAGCCCGGGGGCTATGGCGGTCTCGAGCGTGCCGGCCGTCCACGACCGGCATCTGGCGCGTGCGTTGCGCGCGCCGCGCATGGGTGCCCCCATCGCCGCGAACCCGCGGCCGCGAAGGGACCGATGCGACGACCTGATCCGGCGGCACCCGCGCTCCGGGTGGCGCGCGCCGTGCTCGTCGGCCTGCTGGCCGCGGTGGCGGTCGGCTGCGCGGACGCGGGCGAGACGCCCGCCGAGTCCGCCCTTCGCAGCATCCCGATGCCGGCGTCCGCCGTCGTCACCATCAGTGCCGACGCGCCCGGCGTGGACGACGGCCAGCCGTTCGTCGCCTTCGATTCGCCGGACGCGCCGGACGCGGCGTTCGCCGCCTACGACACGCTGCTGCTCGCGGACGGGTTCCGGCGCGTCGGCACCCGCGACGGGTGGCATGGCTACCAGGACGATGCGCTCGTGCTGTGGGTGTACGTGTCACCGGACGGCCCGCCCACCTCGATGCTCGTCCGCGTCGGCGACCGGGGATCCGCCGCCGCCCCGGGATCCGGGATCCCGGGCCTCGTGTCCCCGTTCCCCACCGGCGGCGCCACGCCCGGCGCGACCGGGGACTCCAGCACACCCGAGCCGGCGACGCGCCCCGGCGGCAACCCGTTCGGCAACCCGCCCGGCCAGGGCAACGGCAACGGGAATGGCAACGGGAACGGGAATGGCAACGGCGACGGCAACGACAACGGGAACGGGACTGGCAACG
>CAYJOH010000095.1:0-3136 GCA_964371685.1 uncultured Anaerolineaceae bacterium | reverse complement strand
GGCGCCACCGGCAACGACTCCTACCACGGCACCTGGACGCGCCCCCGCAACAGCGGCAACGGGAACGTGAATGGCAACCCCACCAACGGCAACGGGAACGGGAACGGCAACGCGAATGGCAACGCGAACAAGGCCTCGCCCACGCCCAAGCCCGGTGGCAAGCCGTGAGCGAGGCCCTGCACCTGCTCGTCGCGGACGATGACATCCGGCTCGTCGGGTTCCTCGCGGACCGGCTGCGCCGCGACGGGTTCGAGGTCCGGATCGCCACGACCGGCACGGAAGCGATCGCCGCCGTCGACGCGCGGTGGCCGGACCTGATCCTGCTCGACCTGATGCTCCCGGACATGCCGGGCGAGCGGGTCGCGGAGGAGATCAAGCGGCGGGCGGACCTGCCGATCGTCGTCCTGTCGGCCGTCTCCGAGGTCTCGTTCAAGACCCACTTCCTGCAGCGGTTCGCCGAGGACTACCTGACCAAGCCGTTCCACTACCCGGAGCTGCGGGCACGGATCGACCGGGTGCTGCTCCGCCTGCAGGACCGGATCCCAGTCCAGCAGATCGACGTCGGGCCGGGGCTGACCCTGAACCTCCGCCGGCGCGAGGCGCTGGTCGACGGCCGGCTGGTCCACCTGACGCCCATCGAGACGCGGGTCCTCGCGACGCTCGCCGCGGCCTCCGGGCGCGCCGTGAGCACCGACCGGCTGCTGACGCGGGTCTGGGCGGACGCGGACGGAGCCGACCCGGTCTACGTCTGGGTCACGATGCGCCGCTTGCGGCAGAAGCTGGAGACCGACCCGGCCGCGCCACGGTACCTGCACACGGAGCGCCGCGGCGGGTACCGGCTGGGCGACGCGCCGGACGACGCGACGTGACGACCGAGGCCCCGGGCCGTCCCCGCGGGGCGCTGGCCTTCAACCGGCTGGCCGTGATCATCCTGATCATCGCGGCGGCCGTCCCGGTGCTCGTCCTGGGTGGGCTCGTCTTCCTCCAGGTCGACCGTGCCCTGGCGCGGGACGCGGTCGAGCGCACGGAGCGGGCGTTCGAGACGACCGAGGCCGTCGTGGAGCAGGCCGCTCGCGACCTCGAGGCCCTGACCCGGAGCTACGCGGAGTGGCCGGTGTTCGCGGGCATGACCGCCGCGTCGGACCTCGAGTCGATCCGCACCGACGTGCTGGAGTTCCTCGTCGAGCGAGGCACCGTGGCCGCGGGCGTGGTCGATGCCCCGTCCGCGCGCGTGGCCGCCGGCGAGCCGGAGGTCACCGACGCGCTGGCGTCGATCCTGGGCAACGGTGGCACCACGCCGCGGGTGATCACCATCGGCCGGGCCCTGTACCTGGTCGACGACCGCGCCGTGGGGCCGGGCGATGCAACCGGGCCGACGATCGGACGCATCCTGCTGGCGCGCCGGCTGGACGCCGCCTTCGCCGCCGACATCCGGCAGCTGACCGGCTTCGAGACGGCGCTCCTCGATTCGTCGGGTGACGTCGCGGTCTCCACCGACCTCGCGACGACCGATCTCGCGCTCGGCGGCGGGTCGACCGCCACCAGCCGCAGCGTCGTCAGGCTGGGCGACATCGTGACCAGCCGGCGCCAGCTGGGCGCGACGCCCTCGGGTGGGTCCGTCGTGCTCGCGACCCGGGTCTCGGCACTCCAGGCGACGGCCGGCGGGCTGCCGATGCTCGTCCTCGGCCTGCTGGCGATGACGATCGGGCTGGCGGGTGCCCTCGGCATCGTGCTGGCCCGGGTGCTCGGGGGGCGGCTGCGGGTGATCCACGACGGCCTGGCCGCGATCGCGGACGGACGGGTGCCGCCGCCGGGCGCCGGCCGGGGCGACGACGACATCGCGCGGCTGGCCGCCGGCCTCGACCGGCTCGTGGAGACGCTCGACCGGCGCGAGACGAGCCTTCGCCGCTGCCTCGCCGCGGCCGCCGCCGTTCCCGCCACCGCCACCCTGAGCGAAGCGGCTCGCCTGCTCGCCGCGGCGACGGACGACATCCTCGGCACGGCGTGGTGCCGCGTGGTCGCGCCCAACGGCGCCGTCGTCGTCGACACGCACCGCCGGGACCCCGGCGCCGGGTCGCCGGATCCCGACGAGGCCGGCGCCGACGACGTCCAGGAGCGGATCATCGATGCGCCGATGGCGCTGGAGCCGGAGGGCATGCGCCTGGAGGCGAGCGTACCGGACGGGCGGGACTGGACGGACGGCGACCAGGCCGCGTTCGAGGTCATGGCGCTGCTGGCGGGCACCGTGCTCCGCGAGGCCGAGCAGTACAGCCTGGCGCTGAGCCGCGCGGACCGATTGCACCGGCGCAACCGGCTGCAGAAGGAGTTCCTGCGGGGCATCAGCCACAACCTGCTGGCGCCGCTGGCGACGATCGAGCTCGCCGCCTCCGACCTCGCGGAGACCGGTGGCGTGGACCCGTTCGTGCAGGCCCGCGCCGTGGCGATCCAGCTGGAGGAGCGGCGGCTCACGCGGCTCGTGAACCAGGTGCTGATCCTGACCCGGATCGAGACCCGGATGCTGCAGCTCGACGGGGCTCCGGTCGCGCTGGTCGCACTCGTCCGTCGAGTCGCCGCCGAGCTTGACATCGGGGACCTGGTGTCGATCACCGACACGACCGGCGGCGAGCTGGCGTTCGCGGACCCGGCAGCGAGCGAGCAGGTCGTGTGGGTCATCCTCGACAACGCGATCCGCTACGCCGGGCTCCGCCCGATCAACGTCGAGGTGGGCCTCGTGGGGGCGGTCGATCCGACCCTCTGCCCCTGGGTGCAGCTCGCAATCGAGGACGAGGGGCCGGGGGTCGCCCCGGCCGAGCGGCGGAGCATCTTCCGGCAGTTCGTCCGGGGCTCGGGCACCACGCACGTGGGCGGGACGGGGCTGGGCCTCAGCGTCGCGCGCGGGCTGGCTCGGGCGATGGGCGGGGACGTGTCGTGCCGGGCGGGTGCCGTGGGGGCGCGGTTCGAGGTCTCGTTCCCGAGGGCGGGTCTCGGCACCGCAGCCGCCGGGGCCGCGTGGGTCGAGGACGAGCCGGCGGCCAGGGCGGGCTGAGACCGGCAGGGAGCGGCGAGTCCTCGGCCGCCGCCGCGCCGATCACGGCCTCGTGCCATCGAGAAGCGGGGGGGGGGGGGCGGGGGGCGG
>CAYJOH010000094.1:0-8083 GCA_964371685.1 uncultured Anaerolineaceae bacterium | reverse complement strand
GCTGTACGTCGGCGACGCGGATGACCCGAGCACGCTCCCCGCACTCACCGCGCCGGTGCTCGAGCGGTTCCACGCGATCGTCGAGGCGCTCCGCCTGCCCGGCTGAGCGACCGACGCCCGGGCTCTGGGCCGACGCGGCCGACCCACGGGCAGGCAGGCGAGGCGCCCGGCGTGATCCGTTCGACTCAGGCGGGTGCCGCCGCCCGCTGGCGGGCCCGCCGGACCCGCCGGACCGGGGCGGCGCCCGCGATCTCGATATCCGCGGGCCCCTGGAAGATCGCGACGGCCAAGGCGGCGACCGACGCGTCCTGTCCGCCGGCCAGCTCGAGACCGGCCTCAGTGGCGCCATCCTGGCACGCGATCAGGCGCCGCGCGACCACGCGCAACCGGAAGGGGGTACCGGCGAGGGCGAAGGCAAGCTCGGTGGTGGCCTCCTCGCCCACCGCGGCCGAGGAGGCGACGGCGGCGGGACGAGACGACGGTGCGGTGGGGACCCGTGCGATGTCGGGGCCGACGACCCTGGCCCCGGTGAGCGACAGGTCGCGGAGCCGGATCGGGCGACCGTCGAGCGTGGCCGGGAGGTCGACCGGCAACCGCACGCTGGCGCGCCGGTTGCCCGCGAACCGCGAAGAGCGGATGCGCCCGATCGCGGCGAGCAGCAGGCCGAGGTTGGCGGCCATGAAGAAGGCGGCCCCCGCGGCGGCCCACGGGATCTCGTAGTGGAGGGGCGTCAGCCCCGCGATCGTCGCCGTGAACCACGCGAGGCCGGCCGCGGACGCCGCGGCCAGGACGCCGTGGAGCCGCGGCACCGGGACGCGCCCGCGATCGTCGCCCCGGCGCCCCTTGGGTGTCACCCGGAACCGGAGCTCCCGTCGCGGGGACACCAGGGCGAGCGTGGCCGGCAGGATCGCCGGCATGCGGAGCACCTCGAACAGCACCGACAGGAACGGCGGGTAGTGACCCCGCGCCAGCAGCCGCAGGGCCACGAACTGGATGGCCAGGGTCGCGACGAAGAACGGCGCGAACACGGCGCCGGGCGCCAGGATCGGCACGGCCCCCGTCGCGACGACCGCGAGCGGGATGACCATGTAGGCGAACGTGCGCCACGAGTCGAACCACCCGAACAGGGTCGTCAGGAACGCGAGCCGCTGGGTGGGCGCCAGGCCCGGCCCGAACAGCGGGTTCTCGGCGCGGAGCACCTGCATCGCGCCCAGCGCCCACCGGTTGCGCTGGAGAAGGTACGAGGCCGCGTCGTCGGGGGCGAGGCCGCGGGCAAGCACCTCGTTGTGGTACACGCCGCGCCAGCCGGCCCGGAACATCCGGATCGAGGTGTGGATGTCCTCGGTCACGCTGTCCGTCGCCACGCCACCCACGGATCGCAGCGCCGCGGTCCGCACGAGGGCACAGGTCCCACACCAGAACGGCGCCTGCCAGCGGTTCTTGGCGGGGGCGATGACCCGGTAGAAGACGGCCTCCTCGTTGAACACCGCGCCCGTCCGGCGTCGCTGGTGCTCGAACGAGTCGAGGTTGTAGAAATCCTGGGGCGTCTGGACGAACGCGACCGCCGGGTCCTCGAAGTACGGAAGCGTGGCGCGCAGGAACGCGGACGTCGGGACGTGGTCGGCATCGAGCACCGCGACGACGTCCGCCTCGACCACGCCCAGGGCATGGTTGAGGTTGCCGGCCTTGGCATGGGCGTTGTCGGATCGGGTCAGGTAGCGGGCACCGAGGCGGACGGCAAGATCGCGGACCTCATCGCGCCGCCCGTCATCGAGCACCCAGGTCTCGTGGGCCGGCCGGAGGGCCACCGACGCGGCGATCGTCGGCATCAGCACCTCGACCGGCTCGTTGTAGGTCGGGATGAGGACCGCGATCCGGAGGGCCGGGCCGGTCGTGGCGTGGTCGGCGGCGGCGACCGGCCCGCCGTCGATCTCCCACAGGGCGATCGTGTACAGGACGAGACCGAACGCGTTGTGCACCTCGGCCGCGAGCAGCGGGATGGCGACCCACCATGCGGCCAGGTTGACGGTGCCCGCGCCCAGCCGCCAGGCGAGGTAGGCGGCCGTGACCCCAAGCGCCGCCAGCGCCACGCCGCGGATGACCATCTTCCGGGCGGCGGTCTCGGGCACGGGTCGGCCACCGTCGCGGAAGGACGGCCCGATCGTGTCGTCGCGCGGGGGGACGCCCGCCGCCGCGTCGCGGTTGGGCGCGGCGTGCTCCGCGCCTTGGGCTGGCGCGTTCATCAGGCGCGATCTTCGGCGCCGGTGCGCCGGTGCGCCATGACCCTGACGGCGCACCGTCCGCGACGATGGTCCGGGGGTGCCGAGGATCGGTTCGGCCTGCGGCTGCGCGGACCTCAGTGCGCGTCGGGCTCCTGCATCGGCAGGTAGAGCGACGCGATCGTGAACAGCAGCGCCCCGAACGACAGGATGCCGATCACGATCGCCCACTCGATCGCCGTCGGCACGTACCAGTAGCTCTCGGCGAACGACGCGCCGTCCTGGGGCAGCCCGACCGGGAGCCCGGGCGGCAGCTCGATGTTCGGGAAGGACAGGCCGTTGAGCACCAGGTTCAGGCGGTGGACGAAGATGCCCACGATCCCGATGACCGCCGCCGCCGCGACCCACAGCGGGCTCCGCCGCAGGCGGCGCTGCGAGAGGATCAGGAACGGGACGAGCAGTCCGCCGACGACCTCGACCAGGAACAGCGGCAGGTAGGCGCCGGACAGCATCCGCGCCGCCGCCTCGCCCTCGGGAGCGCCCGGGTACAGCGCGGTGAGGTACTCGGCCAGGATCAGGAACGCCTCGAGCGCGACGAACGCCCCCAGCAGCCCACCCAGCATCGCCACCAGGTCGTTAGCGAACTGCAGCCGGCCCAGGCGTCGCAGGATCAGCCCCAAGAGGATCACCAGCCCCAGGCCCGACACCAGCGCCGAGGTGATGAACATCGGCGCCATGATCGAGCTGTACCAGAAGCCGCGGCTGATCTGGAGCCCGAAGATCCAGGCGGTGATCGAGTGGAGCATGATCGCCGCGGGCAGGGCGACCCAGGCCATGGCCGACTTCACCCGTTCCTCGCGGGCCATCGTCCGCTCCGACGTCCCCGTCCCGAAGGCCAGCCACGAGCCTCGCCGGGCGAGGTCCGCCCGCGCGTACAGCCAGACGTACAACGCCGACATCGCCATGTAGACCATGACGATCGTGATGTCCCAGATCATCGGCGAGGTCGGGTTGAAGTACAGCGGGATGTTGAGGATCCGCTCCGGCCGCCCCAGGTCCGGCAGGATGAACGTCGCGGCCAGGATGACCGCGACCGTGGCCTCGAGGACCGCGAGGCGCGTGATCGGCTTGAAGGCCTTGATCCCGAACAGGCGGCCCGCGGAGGCCACGATGAGCCCGCCCGCGGACAGGCCGACGAAGAACATGAAGAACAGGATGTACTGGCCCCACATCACGGTGTTGCGCATGCCCGTGACCTGCAGGCCATTGGCGAACTGGTAGGCGAACGCCGCGACCCCGACCCCCATCAGCACCAGGAGCAGCGCGATCCAGGCGGTGAGCGCACGGCGACTCCCGGCGGCGGCAGGCGCGGCAGCGGGCGTCGCGGGCGTGGCGACGGCGCTCACAGCGGGCTCCTCCGGCGCGGCGGCAGGTACTTCACCGAGGGCTGCGTGCCGGCCCCTTCGAGCAGGTCGTACCCCTCGCGCTCGCGGATGAGCGTCACCAGCCGGCCGTGGGGATCATTGAGGTCGCCGAACACGCGCGCCCCGGTGGGGCACGACCAGACGCACGAGGGGACCTGGTCCTCGGCGAGCCGCTGGACGCACATCGTGCACTTCTCCACGGTGCCCAGCGGCCGGGCGCCCACCATGCCGGTCTCGTGCGGCGTGGGCCGCACCGGCTCGCCCCAGTTGAAGTTCCGGACCCCGTAGGGACAGGCGATCATGCAGTAGCGGCAGCCGATGCAGCGGTCGTAGTCCTGCATCACGAGGCCGTCGCCCCGGTGGTAGGTCGCCTGCACCGGGCAAACCTTCACGCACGGCGCGTTCTCGCAGTGCTGGCAGGCGAGGGGCAGCCAGTGCATCTCGAGGGCGCCCCCGCGCACCTCCTCGGGCTGGTCCAGCGCCGTGCCCTCGGTCAGGATCCGGTTCCACCACATCCCCAGCGGGACGTCGTTCTCGCTCTTGCAGATCACGGCGCACGACCAGCAGCCGATGCACCGCTCCTGGTCCACGACCATGCCCCAGTGGGGCTGGCCGGAGCGCTCGCCGATCTCGCCCCACGCGCGCGACGCCGGGGACAGGGCCTCGACCGGGGAGACCTTGCCGTCAGCCATCGGTCCCGCCCGCCGTCGCGACCTGGCAGCGGCAGTCCTTCCAGCCGGTGGACGGCGACCACATGTTGCCCACGAAGTGGATCTCATGGACCGGGTTGACGGCCGACGAGGTCAGCTCGTTCACCCCCTTGCCCTTCCGGAACTGGCGCGGCCACCAGCCCTCGTACAGGGTCACCGACCCGGGCTGCTCGGACTCGCTCACGTGCGCCCACGCGACGACCTCGCCGCGCGTGTTCCAGACGCGGATCTCGTCCCCGGTGGCGATCCCGCGCTCGTGCGCGTCCGGTGGCGAGATGAACACCTCCGGGCGGCCGCCGTGGATCTCGCCCAGCCACTCGTTGTTGGCGTAGCTCGAGTGGATCCGCCACTTGCTGTGCGGCGTGAGCAGCGTCAGCGGCCAGTCGCCCGGGTCGTGGACGCCGTCGTCGAACGGCGGCTTCCAGGTGGGTACGGTCTCGCCCAGCTCCCGGAACCGCGCCTCCTCCTTGTAGAACTCGATCCGGCGGGTCGGGATGAACGCCGCCGTGGCGTCCAGCGGCGCCGGCAGCGAGCGCGGCGGGAACGGCACCAGGTCCTCGATCTGGGCCTTGAACGCCACGTCCGGGTCCGGGGTGTTCGCGAGCCGCATCGGGCCGGCCTTGAGCTGCTCCAGCGTGATGCCCTCGGTCGGGCCGCCCGGGCCGCCGCCGGCCTCGAGGATGGCCTCGATCGCCGCCTCCTCGTCCAGCTCGAAGAACTCGGCCGCCTTGGCGGGGTCGATCCGGCGCATCAGCTCGCGCCAGATCCACAGCTCCGAGCGCGACTCGCCGACCGGCTCGATGGCCGGCTGCTGGAGCTGGAGGAACGGGTGGAGGGGCGTGGCGGTGAGGTCCGTCTTCTCGTACCAGGTGGTCGCCGGCAGGACGACGTCTGCCCACTTGACGGTCTCGGTCATCTGGTGGTCCACGACGACCACCAGGTCGAGGCCGGCCAGCGTCTCGTGCAGCCGGTTCACGTCCATCGCCTGGACGAACATGTTCGCGAACGTGCACACCAGGCCGTGCCACCCGTGCTCGGGATAGGGCACGTCCGGGTGCATCGTCTCGGTGCGGCCGCGGACGAAGTAGATCGACGGCACCACGTGGGCCTTCGTCCCGCCGGGGCTCCACCAGGGCGAGGTGTCCACCCGGACCTTGTACTGGCCGACGTAGACCGAGAACCCGCCGCCGGACCGCCCGATGTTGCCGGTCAGCGCGGCCAGGAGCGCGAACGCGCGGCCGGTCAGGTCGCCGTGGTACCAGTGGTTCGCCCCGCCGCCCATCAGGATCGCGGCCGGTTTCACGCCCGCGTACGCGCGCGCGAGCCTGACGATCTGCTCCGCGTCGACGCCGGTGACCTCCGCAGCGTGCTCGGGGGTCCAGCGGCGGAGCTCGTCGCGCACGAGCTCGAAGCCGGGCGTGGCGGGAACGGTGGTGCCGGACAGCAGCCGGACGGTCCAGGTGCCCTCGAGCGCCGGGGTGACGCCGTCCGGGACGCCCAGGCGGTCGGTGCCGATCGCGACCGGGCCGCCGGATGCGGAGTCCCAGGCGACGAAGGCGGTCTCGGCGCCGCCCTCGATGACCTCGGAGGCGCGCAGGCGGACGCCGGTCTCGCGGTTCACGAGCAGCATCGCGTCCGTGTACGTCCGCATGAAGTCGGGGTCCCAGCCGTCGTCCTCGATGACCTGGTGGCACAGCGCGAGGCCCAGCGCGGCGTCCGTCCCGGGCCGGATCCGGAGGTGCGAGTCCGCCTTGGCGGCCGTGGGGGAGAACGACGGGTCGACGACGACCAGCCGGGCGCCCTGCTCGAGCGCGTCGAACAGGAAGTGGACGTCCGGGATCCGGGTCTCGACGGGATTGGCGCCGATCAGCAGCAGGAACCGGCTGTTCGCCCAGTCCTTGGCCTCGTGCTCGGCGTTCTGGACGCCGAACGTGATCGGCATGCCCATCGGCAGGTCGCCGTTGAAGTCGAAGCTGGTGCCGTGGCTCATGCCCAGCAGCGCCGACGCCCGGTAGTTGGCGCCCTTCTGGATGTAGCCCGAGCCCGGGACCTGGCCGAACACGTGGATCGAGTCCCAGCCCCACGTCTCGCCGATCGTCCCGAGCTTCGAGGCGATCTGGTCCAGGGCCTCCTCCCAGGACGCCTCGCGGAACTCGCCGGAGCCGCGCTCTCCGGTGCGGACCAGCGGGGTCATGATCCGGTCCTTGCCGTAGATCTGGTTGACGTACGAGAGCCCCTTCATGCAGCCGCGCGGGTTGTAGGCGCCGTCCGGGTAGTCGGCGGCCTGCTGGACCTTGACCACGATCCCGTCGCGCACGAACGCCAGCTGGCCGCAGCTGCCGGTGCAGTTCGGGGAGCAGGTCGTCCTGACCACCCGGTCGACGAGGAGGCTGGGCGGGACGTCGAAGTCGCGGGCGGCCTGGGCCGGCGAGGCGGTGGGGGGCAGCAGGCCCGCGACGGCACCCGCCGCGGTCCCGGCCGCGGCGCCCTTGAGGAACGAGCGGCGGTCGATGCTCACGCGCGGGCTCCGGGGCGCGCGCGCGGGCAGCGGGGATCGAGCATCGCGTGGTCGGCGGCCCCGCACAGCGCACAGCGAGTGGCGCTGGTGCCGCTCGCGGCGGGGCGCATCGCGGCGACCGCCCGCCCGACGGCGTCCGAGGCGGCGCGCACGCCGCGCTCGGTGATGGCGAACGCGGACACGGCGCCGGCGGCGATCAGCAGGCGACGACGCGTGACGGGCATCGGCGATGGTCCTCCGGGGGCGCGCCACCACCACGTGCCGGGTGGGTGCCTGCCACCAGTCTCCGAGGCTCACGAGGGGCACGCCTAGAGCCGAACGGATCGGCCGGCGTCCGGCGCGGCGGCCCCGCGCTCACGGACCGGACGATCCGAATGGCCCGGGAATTCGCGTCCCGGTGCGTCAGGCGCGCCGGGTCCCGGAGGTCGGAGCCGAGGCGATCGTGACGGCGAAGCCGGCCAGGGCGTCGGCGAGCTCCTGGGCGCTGCGCTTCGTGTCGCGGAGCATCTGCCGGGCGGAGTCCCGCATGTCGGTGTCCTTGAGCGCCCGCGCGATCTTGAGCACGGCGGCGCCGCCATCCTGCTGCTTGCGCTTGAGGGTGACCAGCACCGCGTGCGCCTCGTAGGCCTCGCTGTCCGCCTCGCCGGCCTTCTCGGTGGTCGCGCGGGCCAGCTCGGCCATGGCGGTCACGACCTCCTCCTCCTTGCCCGTGGCGCCGAACGGCTTGCCGATGCGCTGGAGTTCGCGCAGCTGCCGCTCGTCCCGGGTGACCATCTCCTTGATCAGCCGGCGCGACTCGGCGTCCGGGTGCGACCTGCCCAGGTTGCGGCCCGTCTCGACGATCACGGACTGGAACGCGATGGCCTCGTCGAGCTCGTGCTTGATGAACTCGCGGCCCTGCTTGGCTTCGGACATGGGGTGAACCTCCGGACGTGGTCCGCCGCGGCGACGTGCGCGGCCGGTGTGTCCGAGGATCGCCGCCGGTGCGTCACGCGGCGGTATTGCGCCTCGACGGCGAGGCTGCGTCGGCGTTGCAGTTGGCGGCGGGCGCCCGGCACGGGATGCCCGCGACGTCGCGACTCGACGGACGATCGTCAGACGGCGGTCGCGACCGGATCAGGCTCCTCGGCCGGGGCGTCCGCGCTCAGGCGCCCGGAGACGTCGAGCAGGTAGCCGATGCCCTGGAACGTCCGGATCCGGCCGGGCTCGCCC